>NZ_KQ758627.1:286998-384985 GCF_001457055.1 Priestia veravalensis
CAAAAAACCTGAACGATTAAAAGTGAGAAACTCTCAATCGTTCAGGTTTATCATTAGCTGAATTACTTATGTCCCAGCCTCTTTTTTTCGTGGTAATTGTCTAATTGTCTGCTTAATAAAGTAAGCTATTTAGCTGTTTGTTATATGATACTACCTCTGACTCTGAGAAAAACAGCGCAATTTCGCGTTGGGCACTCTCTGGAGAATCTGAACCATGAATAACATTTTTATCAACAATAAGCCCATAGTCTCCTCGAATTGTACCTGGAAGCGCTTCTTGAGGATTTGTTTTTCCCATCATTTGACGTGCATTTGCAATGACATTTTCCCCTTCCCATACCATTGCAAATACTGGTCCTGATGTAATAAAGTCAACTAGCTCTTTAAAAAATGGCTTTTCGCGATGTTCTCCGTAATGTGTTTCAGCCAAATCTTGTGATACGTGCATTAACTTTGCGCCTACTAATTGAAACCCCTTTTTTTCAAAGCGAGATACAATCTCTCCCACAATACTTCTTTGTACCCCGTCTGGTTTGACCATTAAAAAAGTTTGTTGTATCATTTTCTCTCCACCCCTGAAGTTATGATATGTAAAGCGAATGAAAGCGTAATCACACTCAAGAAAATCTTACCACTCTTTAGGTTGTTTTACAACGTACCAAAAATATTTTTTTAAAATTTTCTTTTACCAATGTACTTAGCAATCTGGTATAACGCTTTACGCGCTTTATTATCTGGTAACTCTTTCAAGATCATCATGGCTTTTTCAAGGTAACGCTCACTTACTTTAACAGAGCGATCAATTACGTCAGAAGAAGTAATATACGTAATAATTTCGGAAATAAGCTCCGTTTGATTGTCTGCTACAAATAACCTCTCAACTTTAAGACGGAAATCTGGATCCTCTAATGCGTAAAGAACAGGCAGTGTGATGTTCCCCTGTAGCAAATCACTTCCTACCGGCTTACCAAGCTTTTCTTCCGAAGACGTAAAATCCAAAATATCATCTGTAATTTGAAACGACATTCCCACATAGTAACCGAACAGGAATAGCTTTTTATGTATAGATTCTGGAGCACCGGCCGCGATTGCCCCCAGCTGACAGCTTGCTGCAATTAACAACGCTGTTTTTCGCTTAATACGACGCAAGTACGTACGCAAGTCTTGATTTAAATCATATTTATCTTTAATTTGTTCAATCTCACCTAGCGTTAGTTCAACCATCGTATCAGATAAGATTTTATGAGCATCCACTTGTTCAATTTTAGTAATAGTTTCAAGCGCACGCGCAAAAATATAATCCCCCGTATACATAGCAATTCGATTATCCCACTTGGCTTTAATCGTTGGCTTACCCCGTCTCATATCCGCATCGTCAATCACATCGTCGTGAACTAAAGACGCCATGTGTATCAGCTCAAGGGCTACTGCGACATGCTTAATCTGATTGACATCATAAGAGCCAAACTTGCCGGCTAATAAAACAAAGACAGGGCGAATTCTTTTTCCCCCTGCCTGTAAAAGGTGAAGAGATGCATTTGTAATTAATGCCTCTTTTGTTTCAATCCTTTGCTCTAATTCTTTTTCAATTAGTGCAATATCCGTGTTTAGAAAAGTATACATCATTTTTAATTTCATTGGACTCACCTAGCATTATAAATTCATTTCAATCGTTCGATGTTACACTACTTTACACATTAATATTTATTACAATTGTCTCTATACTCGTTTGTACCCTAAATGCATTGCAGCTACTCCACCGGTATAGGTTTTAACTTCAATGTCTTCAAATCCTGCTTGTTTAAACATTTCAGCCAGTTCTTTTGGGCCTGGGAAATCGCGCGCTGATTCTTGAAGCCATGAATATTCATCGTAGCTTTTAGCAAATAGCTTCCCAAATGCAGGCATAATATATTTAAAGTATAAAAGGTACGCTTGTCGGTAACCAATCATGGTTGGCTGAGATGTTTCTAAACATACCACTTTCCCACCTGGCTTTACTACTCGGTACATTTCTTTCAATGCTGCCATATAGTCAGGAACATTTCGAAGACCAAAGCCAATTGTGACATAATCAAATGAGTTATCTTCAAACGGTAAATTCATTGCGTTACCATGCAATAATTCAACATTTAAAAATGATGATTGGTTCATTTTTTCATGCCCAATCTTCAGCATGTTTTGACTAAAATCAAGCCCAATAGCTTTACCAGTTGGACCTACAGCTTCAGCCATAGCTAATGTCCAATCAGCTGTTCCACAGCATACATCCAGTGAAGTTGTCCCTGGCTGTACGTCCATTCGCTTCATCGTATCTTTTCTCCATGCTTTATGACGCTGAAAGCTAATTACTGAATTCATTTGATCATAATTTTTATATATTTTCTCGAAAACTCCATGCACACGCTCTTCTTTTGATTGCTGCATACTATCCTTCTCCTACAACATTTTTAAGACGCTCTAAGCTGCCAATCATCTCGTATAAATGCTCTTTTAACGGCTCATTAATGAAAGGTGAACCTGCTGCTAGGTATTGCTTTACCACAGCAATTGATGGTTCACTTGAAGCATAAAGCGCTTCTTGAATTCCAATGCTTTTCATTCCATTTTTATAATAATTGTCTAATAAAATCGAGGCTTCTTGTTTTGCCAACTTTATTAGCTGGGTTGAAATAGCGTTTAAACGACAGGCATGTTCTAAAAGCTCTCGCCACTCCGGACAATTAAAGTAATCACATAAGGAATTAATAAGCGATGATTCAACCGTAAAGAAATTCGTCATCATATCCTGTACGTCTTGTGTTTGGTTATGATAGATGTGGATTTTAGCAATATTAATTTCTTTAATAGACGAAGCAATTACCTTAATTAAGTCAATTTGCCCCGTTTGTGCTAAGTAATAGTAATACAAACCGCTATAATAATCACCTGCTAATACTGTTAGCTGTCGCTTGTGCAGTTGTGTTCCTTCACTATCAACATCTTGAGTAGAGACCAGGTCGTGGGTATCTAGTGCAGTTTGCACAAGCATAACTGACAGCGCACAGCGACTCCATTTTTGCTGTTCAAGTGAAAGAGTCGTTAAAAACGAGCATATGTATAATAATTTATTTTCATCTACAGTTGGATGATGAATAAATTTTTGAACATATGGATGACTCAACTCAGCATGAATTTGTTTTTTCATGTCTGCAACCGTATCGTAGATGTTTTGCACATTCATCACCCTTGTCTCCCTTTCAGTCACTGCTTTTTCCAAAGTAAATTCGATAGTGTCAATTATACCATAACTAAAGGTTAATTTAACCTTTAAAATCATAATCGACGGCTAGGTTATGATTTGATTTTATCGCATTTTTATTTTTTCCATTCTTTACATGTTGTTATTCACTTCACTTGAAATGGTCGTGTATACCATAAAAATAAAAGCAGGAAACTCCTGCTTATTTTTTAACGTCGGATTCAACCTCACCATGAACCGTTTGGATAAGTGCTTTGCCTCTTATTTTAATTGCTGACGTATGCTCTGTGAATTGAGCAATCATCACTTCGCCTTTATCTAGCTTTTCAGAGTGATGAAATCGTGTATCTGCACCTCTTGTTAGACCAATAACATTTACACCATCTTCCACTGCTTTGATGACGATGTATTCCGGATTCGATTTTTGTGCCATAATTTTCCCTCCATCTCTAGCCAATTACGACTTGATTAATGATAATACTTCTGCGCGTGCTGCTTGGTCGTGCTCAAATACTCCTCGAACCGCTGATGTAACGGTCATAGCTCCTGGTTTCCGAACGCCTCGCATTGTCATGCACATATGTTCAGCTTCTACAATAACCATGACTCCATGAGGAGATAAGGTTTCCACGATTGAATCAGCAACTGTAGACGTAATCCTTTCTTGAAGCTGTGGGCGCTTAGAGACAGCCTCCACTGCACGTGCAAGCTTACTTAATCCAGTTACGCGACCACCTTTTGGAATATATGCAACATGAACCTTTCCATAGAAAGGAACCAAGTGATGTTCACACATTGAATGAAAGTTGATGTCTTTTACTAAAACTAACTCTTCGTGTTCCTCGCCAAATATAGTTTTAAAATGTTCGTTTGGATCTTCGTTCAATCCCGAAAAGACTTCTTCATACATTTTAGCCACGCGCTTTGGTGTATCCAATAGCCCTTCTCGATTTGGATCTTCTCCAATCGCTTCTAAAATCTGCCTTACTGCTTGTTCGATTTGTTCTTTATTTACAGTTGACATCCTGTAGCCTCCCATTCGTTGCATTACGACGTAGTTAAAAAAATTCTAGCATATGTATGTACTAAAGGCAAAAAAGAAAGGTCGCAAAATATGCGACCTTTCAAAGCTCTTGTATTATGACTATAAAAATAGACATTTTATGTAAATATTATTTTACAGCGTCTTTAAGAGCTTTACCTGGTTTGAATGCAGGAACTTTGCTTGCAGCGATTTCAATCTCCTCACCCGTTTGAGGGTTACGACCTTTACGTGCAGCACGCTCACGTACTTCAAAGTTACCAAAACCAATTAGTTGAACTTTGTCACCGTCTTTTAAAGCATCTAAGATTGTATCAAAAACAGCATCAACTGCCTTTGTAGCATCCTTTTTTGAAAGCTCACTCGCTTCTGCAACAGCATTGATTAATTCTGTCTTGTTCATGCCATTCACCTCCTCCCAAAAATCGGATCATATAAAAACTAAAATCCCATTACAAAAGGAATCTAGTAATCGACGATATCTCATTTGTTAACAAAATTAACGAATATTATACATAACCTATGTATCAACAAGCCTAATAATAAACGATTGTTATGAATAATTCAACGTTTTTCATTTTGTCTCGGAGACTTCCATACCAAAACTAGTATGTCCAATCGATTTCTTTTAAAAGATTAACATATCGCTAATAGCATAGCAAGCAGAAAATCGTTATATAGTAAAAAAACAGAAACATATGTTCTTTCACATACTTTTTACCCTTTATTCGTTTTGATAATATCCAACATTTTTCCAGCCTTCAGCTTTTAAACATAAGAAAAAGGCTCCTTATTAAAAGAGCCTGCAACCGTCTATTATTAATCAATGTTATAAAATAATCGCAATTAAACCACCTGAGCCTTCGTTGATAATACGCTCTAGCGTTTCTTTTAGTTTGTAGCGTGCATTTTCCGGCATTAGCGAAAGCTTTCCTTGTATACCTTCTCTTACAATAGAGCTTAATGATCTACCAAAGATATCTGAATTCCAAATTGACAGTGGGTCATCTTCAAAATCTTGCATTAAATAACGGACCAGCTCTTCACTTTGTTTTTCTGTACCGATAATTGGAGCAAACTCAGATTCTACATCCACTTTAATCATGTGAATTGAAGGTGCAACGGCTTTTAAGCGAACTCCAAAACGAGATCCTTGACGAATAATTTCCGGCTCATCTAGGCTCATATCTGCTAAAGATGGTGCTGCAACCCCATACCCAGTTTGCTTCACCATACGAAGCGCATCTGATACTTGATCATACTCCATTTTAGCATGCACAAAATCTTGCATAAGCTGTAATAGGTGGTCTCGCCCACGAATTTCAACACCTACAACCTCTTTTAAGATTTGATCATATAAGTCATCCGGAGCATATAAATCAATCTCAGCAATTCCCTGCCCCATTTCAATCCCTGCTAATCGAGCTTGCTCAATGAATTCGAATTCTGTAAACTGTGCCACTACCCGATCAACATCGCGTAATCTTTTAATATCTTTTACCGTCTCTTGAACTGCTTCTTGGTAACTTTCACGTAACCAATGCTTATCTTTTAATACCATAACCCAGCTCGGCAAGTTAACATTAACTTCTAGCACAGGGAATTCATATAGGGCTTCTCTTAGCACATTTAGAACGTCTGTATCACGCATACTTTCCACGCTCATGGCCAACACTGGAATGTCATACTTCTCGTTAAGATTTACTCTTAGCTTCTCCGTATCTGGGTGGTAAGGCTGAACGGTATTAATAACCATGATAAAAGGCTTTCCTACTTCTTTTAATTCATTGATTACTCGCTCTTCCGCTTCTAGATAGTCATGGCGTGGAATATCTCCAATTGTGCCGTCTGTTGTAATAACAACACCGATTGTAGAATGCTCTTGAATTACTTTTCGAGTGCCAATTTCAGCAGCTTCATGAAACGGAATCGGCTCTTCATACCAAGGAGTATTAATCATTCTAGGACCATTTTCATCCTCGTAACCTTTCGCACCTGGAACTGTATATCCTACACAGTCTACCAATCTTATGTTAACATCTAGCCCATCGTCCACTTGTACGCTAACCGCTTGATTTGGAACAAATTTGGGCTCAGTTGTCATAATCGTTTTTCCTGCTGCACTTTGAGGCAATTCATCTTGCGTTCGTGCTCGCTCTGCTTCATTTTCAATGTGAGGTAATACCATTAGCTCCATAAACTTCTTTATAAAAGTTGACTTCCCTGTTCTTACTGCACCAACTACCCCTAAATATATATCGCCTCCTGTACGTTCAGCGATATCCTTAAACACATCTACCTTTTCCAAAAGATCCCCTCCGATCTATGAGTTCATAGGATATGACATCCATTGCGAGAGTAAATTAGGACATTATATAGTTATGACGTTGTCCTATTAAAATATGACTTTCGATAGAAAAATTTATAATTTTTTTCATGCACATGCTGACTCAATCACAAGTTAGGCTAAAATTTCTTATAAGAAAGAGAAAACCCCTTCTCTCTGAATTTTATTCAGCGAGAAAGGGTTCATGACTCATTTTTCTAAAAATATTGGCTCATTTGTTTTTTCGTCGATGGTATAGGGCAATGAATAAGCCGGAACAAAAGAAGAATGCTCAACTAGAAGGTTCCGGATATCTTCTCCTTCTTTATATGTATGTTTATGCTTTTGCAATACTTCATATAAGTCCGATGAATAATCTACAAACAGCTCACCTTTCCCATTTAATACAAGAGGAAGTAATTGACCGCTATAAGGACTTACAACTGTAGGTGGCTCTTTCATATTTAATTTTTTATAGTCAATAGAAAAAACACCATCGGCAATGACCTCTTTAAATGGCGCATAACCACTATGTTTTTGTCTGTATAGATTCAGATAAATATTTACCTCTTTGATTTGTTCAGCCATTCGTAAATCTATTAATTTAACGGTTGGATTCTCCTCTACATCCACCAGCATATATGAAAAAACGCCTCCGCTTTCAAACGCTGTACCGGGTGGCTCTTGCATATAGCGTGGGCTGAGCTTGTTAAATTCAATGGGATACTTTTGATAAATAGGCGTATTGTTATCCCTTGTTTTAATTGGTAATAATCCTCCGCTATCTTTTTGAAAGTCATCAACCGCTTGTTGCACAGCTGCAAGCTGATCTTTATAAGGCACCTGATTTTGAGATAGATTAGCCTCAGGGTATAAGCAAGCTGATAATAAGAATGTTATGCTACAAAAAATTATAAATAGTAAGATTTTTCTCATTAAACTTCACCCTATCAGTTTTTGTTATGCTCCAGGTGTTGGTCCACTAAAGACAACAAGCACCATAATGAATCCCGCAATAATCATTAATGTATAGGCAATGAAAGCGAGTACATATTTAAATATAACATTTTTAATTTTGTAACGACTCAAATAAATAGAAAACACAGAAATAAACATAAATACAATTGAACCAAGTGAAATCCACATTTTTAATAACGCTGGCGACACCGCTCACCCACTCCCCTTCTTGCTCTCATTATAGCATAGGAGGTCCATATTTCGTGTAAAAAGAGGGAATTTAAGGATTCTATTAATTGACTCCAAATAAAAACCGAAATAAAGGGGGCACTTTATTTCGGCTACAACTAAATATTCCCATGAAGAGTTCCACTCATCTTTATTTACATGTTATTTTATGCACCTACAAGTGATTCCGCATCACCAATTGCCTACTTTTTCTACATTTCTTTGCAAGTTAGTTCTTTCGTTCTCCTAAAATGTTCGCTAAATCTTCCATTTCATGAGTTTTCGTACGAGACATTAAAGAATCTACAGCTGCTTTTGCACTAACATCATTAAACAGCACATCATATAACGCTTGGGTAATTGGCATTTTTACATCATATTTTTCAGCTAGCTGGTAGGCAGCTTTCGTTGTCCGAACACCTTCTACTACCATCCCCATATTATCTAGCACTTCTTCCAATTTATGACCTTTGCCTAGCATGTTCCCCGCACGCCAGTTTCTTGAATGTACGCTTGTACACGTTACGATTAAATCACCGATTCCAGTCAATCCTGAAAACGTAAGTGGGTTTGCACCTAATACACTACCAAGTCGCGCAATTTCTGCTAATCCACGCGTCATAAGTGCAGCTTTAGCATTGTCACCATAACCAAGGCCGTCAGTAATTCCAGCAGCTAATGCAATAATGTTCTTCAACGCCCCACCAATTTCTACCCCTATTACATCTGGGTTTGTGTATACGCGAAAATATTGGTGATTATTAAACAAATCTTGTACTTTTTCGGCTGCTTTCATATTCTTAGAAGACGAAGTGACAGTAGTAGGCTGTCTTCTACTTACTTCCTCTGCATGACTTGGTCCAGATAAAACCACTACGTCCTGTAATTTAGCAGGCTCCATTTCTTGTTCAATCATTTCAGAGATGCGAAGCAGCGTATCTGGTTCAATTCCTTTACTAACATGAACAATTGTTAACGGATTGGTCGCAACCTTTCCAAGGCTTTGTAACACTTCACGAATTGCTTTTGTTGGAACAGCTAGAATAACTGTTTCTACTCCAAGAATTGCTTCTTCTAATGATGTGTAGCCTCGCATAGTCATTGGAAGCTCTACGCCGGGAAGGTATTTTTTATTTTCATGCATTTCATTAATACCATCAATTATTTCTTGGCGATGTCCCCATATACGTACATCATGACCATTATCCGCTAATACAAAGCCCAAAGCTGTGCCCCAGCTTCCTGCACCTAATACCGCAATTTTCTCCATGTTATCTGCACTCCTTTTTATTTTCGTGATCGAGCAATAATTCGAATTGGTGTTCCTTCAAATCCAAACGCTGCGCGCAGTTTGTTTTCTAAGAAACGCTCATAAGAGAAGTGAAGTAGTTCAGGATCATTTACAAACACAACGAAAGTAGGTGGTTTAATCGCTACCTGCGTTGCGTAATAAATTTTAAGACGTTTACCGTTATGTGTTGGTGTTGGGTTCATCGCAACTGCATCCATGATCACATCGTTTAAGATACTTGTTTCGACACGCATTGCATGATTTTCATTTACCATATTAATAACTGGTAAAAGCGTATGCGTACGTTTTTTTGTTTTCGCTGATAAAAAGACAATTGGCGCATACGTTAGGAATTGGAAATGTTCACGAACGTTTTCTTCAAACTTTTTCATCGTCTTATCGTCTTTTTCTACTGTGTCCCACTTATTGATAACGATAACAACTGCCTTACCTGCTTCTTGTGCATAACCGGCAATCTTTTTATCTTGTTCAATAATTCCTTCTTCTGCGTTTAATACAACTAAGACAACATCTGAACGTTCAATCGCTCGTAACGCACGAAGCACACTATATTTCTCTGTGCTTTCGTATACTTTACCGCGCTTTCTCATACCAGCTGTATCAATAACAACATACTCTTGTTCTTCTTTTGTAAACTTTGTATCAATCGCATCACGAGTCGTACCTGCAATATTACTTACAATAACGCGGTCCTCACCTAGCACAGCATTTACAAGTGATGATTTCCCAACATTTGGTCGACCAATCAAGGAAAACTTAACAACATCGTCTCCATAGTCTTCATCTTCATCTTTTGGGAAATGCTTAGCTACTTCATCCAATAAGTCTCCTAAGCCCAAACCATGCGTTCCTGAAATAGGGAATGGCTCTCCATACCCTAAAGCATAGAAATCATAGATTAATTCTTTCATTTCAGGGTTATCAATTTTATTAACTGCTAATACAACAGGTTTTTTAGATTTGTATAGAATCTTTGCCACTTCTTCATCAGCTGATGTAATACCATCTCGTCCATTTGTTAAAAAGATAATAACGTCCGCTTCATCAATAGCAATTTCAGCTTGTTGCTTAATTTGCTCTAAAAACGGCTCATCTCCAATATCAATTCCTCCTGTATCAATGATATTAAAGTCCATATTAAGCCACTCTGCTGAGCTATAAATACGATCGCGCGTTACGCCTGGAATATCTTCAACAATTGATACGCGCTCTCCTACAATTCGATTAAAAATAGTTGACTTCCCAACATTTGGTCGGCCTACAATCGCAATAATTGGTTTTGGCATGCGAATCTTTCCTTTCTTTGATCTGTTCTATGTATAAATAGTAACCTTTTGCTTATTCGTTTCACAATTGAATATTTTTAATAGATAAGATCATTCATTTTCAAAAACCGAGGTCATGCAAACATGCATGACCTCAAATTATTGCCTACTAGTCAATATGTTATTTACATGTATGCAACAATTAAGAGTACTCTCTCAATCAAACAATTCTATCAAAAAAGCTGCTTCACAACAACAAATTTTTCAGAAAATCAATTATTAGGCTTGACCGGACTATGCTTTTGACGCTGGAATTTTCCTAACAACCAATCGAACTGTGATGCAAGGGACCGCACAACTTTCCAAATAAAAAGAAGCATTAGTACAGTAGCTACAAGGTCAAGGAACATTGGCTGTCCCACGGGATGCGGCATTGAGATATTCGTGACTATTAAGCTATATAGAAAATCTCCCCCTAACAATCCTAGCAAAATAACGATACATCGCATGTGATCATCTTTTACTAGAAGAAAACCAATATATAAAATAATAGCTGTTAACAGCCATTGTCGGTTCACAAAAATCCATACTGGATCATACAGTTCTAACAAACAAAAGCCTACATAAGCAAACATGACAATCAGTGAAATAAATAATACGTATAATTGCTTTGAAGTTTTAAGCCTTGAAATATCTACACACACCATAACTAATAAGAAAAGATAAGTATAGCTAACGAAAAATGGACCTATCCAAACGTACGTTGTTGATAGCATAATGCTTATCAACAACAACATCGACACCTTCCACCGTAAAGACGTTTTATGCAAAAAAAATGTTGAAATGACCCATCCAATCCAAGCAAACCAATAGAATAGAAAACCTTCCATCTTCTCAACTCCCTATTTCTTCATTATGTATCAGTTTTACAAAAATTAACCCTTTGCATAAGCATAGAAACATAAACTTCGGTAAACCTATAATGAATCTAAATAAGGAGGTGAAAATTGTGGGAAAAGACCGTCAAGAGAAAAAGCTAAAGAAATCAAAGCGAGTTGAATCAGATCGCGACCAAGGCTTGCATTATCCAGGTGCAACTAGTTTACAAAGCCCTGAAGAAGGGAGAGATACCAATGGACAAAGATAAGAGGCTGATGATTCTTTCTCAAAGACGAATCGTGACGTTTCTAAACAATTTAAGTTGTAGCAACCAGTCCGTTCCATTGCGCTGCAGACACTCGCTGTCCGCGGGAAGGAGTCTGAGCTTCCTCGCCGCACTGCGGCGGGGTCTCAGCCTTCCCTCTAGTTTCCGCATGATTTACTTGTCCTACGCCGCTCCATTCCATTAGTTTTTTGAATTGGTTTTCCAATTTTAAAAAAAGCCAAACTATAAAAGGGGTTACCCATCAATAATTTGGATATAATATTGACTTAAATACTTATGTCCTAGCCTCGTATTTTCATTTTAAAACAGGATTCGAAACGGAATAAACAGATTTCTGTTGTCCTGTAAGTAAAAAGAGTAGCGCTCCAATTAAGAGAAGTCCACCTGATAGATAAAATCCTAACTCCATGCTTCCTGAGCGATTAGCAAAATAACCAGTGATATATGGTGCAAAAATAGATGAAAGCATCCCGCTAAAATTAAAGAATCCATACACTTTAGAATACATTGTAGATGGCGTAATAGATGCAATGTATGAAATGAGGATTGGATCTAACGCTAATTTCCCAATCAGCCCATACACTATGAGTCCAACTAACAGCCAAACATAGCTATTTGTGTAGGGGATTAAAAATTGACATAGTGCCCCAGCAATTGACAAACTAACAATCAATGCTTTTTTATTTTGAATTCGATCGGACATATAGCCAAAGAAAATGGCTCCAGGAATAGATGCCCAAGGTACTAATGAAGCAATAATACCTGTTTCCGAAGCTTCAAGACCCCTAGAGCTTTGTAGGTAATACGGTAGCCATGTTAGCATTCCAAAAAAACCGTAAAGTGAGCAAAAGATTAAAATGTACACTAGAATATGGTTTTTCGTAAATAGTTTCCGCAGTGGTTCTTTTTCTTTTGCTTGTACCTTACTCTCCTTTGCTCTCCCATCTTCCACAAACAGTGCAATTAAAATAGCTACAATTATAGTTGGTACAGCAAAAAGATAAAAAGTGAACTGCCATCCTTTATCAAGCGTATATGTAATATACGATGAGCCGATAAAACCTAGTGAAATACCAAATGCCATACCGCTGTTAATCAATGCCGACACAAGCCCTCGATATCTTTCTGAAGTGATGCTTGAAGAGATACCGTACTGTGATCCATAATAAGTACCTTCTCCAAGGCCAGTTAGTGCACGCATTAGTAAAAACATGCCGAACGTCGTAGCCAAGCCAGTTAAAAAGGTTGCTACCCCAAATAAGATATATCCAATAACAAGCACCTTCACTCTTCCAAAACGATCTGCTAAAAAGCCCGTGGGAATCTGCATAGCTGCATAGGAGGCAAAAAACACCGTAGCCATTAACCCGAGCTCTGTTTTTGTCAGCCCCCACTGCTCTCCAATATCTCCCATCACCGGAGATAAAATATTGCGATCTGCATACATAAAAACCCAGCCTAAAAAGAATAGAAAAATGGTCAGTACAGGATGTCCTTTTTTCATAACCACACCTACTTTTCTGTATTTTCAGACTATTATATATAATAAACGTTTGTTATTTCATCCAAGTTGTCAGGTTTTCTGCCTGCTTTTTTTACTATGATAGTAAAAATCCGATTCAAAACAACAAAACAAGCACACGGTATCGTGTGCTTGTTTTGTTGTTTTGGCTATCTATTATTAAACTTTTCAATCGACACTGGTCGCTGACATAGCCAATCATAAGTTTTTCCCGTAATAACAAGCGGAACTTGCTGAAGCTCTGAAATAGAACCAGTACCTAATGCAACCATGATGAACCTTAATTCTTCATGGAGTTCTAAAACTTCTTCGATAACAGCTTCTATACCTGAATCCATTAAAACAGACAGTAGACGCCCAGCTAATCCAGTTGCTGAAGCACCTAAAGCGAGCGATTTGGCTACATCCATTGCTGTTTGAATACCTCCAGAGCCGATAATTGAAATACCGCCTACACTCTGTGATACTTCTGCTAAAGATGCTGCGGTTGAAATTCCCCAATCGTTAAAAAAATGAAAATGATTCTCACGCCTCTCATTTTCGATTTTCGAAAAATTCGTACCGCCGTAACCCCCAACATCAATAATACTCACGCCGACTTCTTTTAGTTTAGTCGCTGCCGCAGCGCTCATCCCAAAACCTACTTCTTTTGCTATAACAGGTACATCTAAGGCATTCACAATTTGTTCAATGCGCTTTAAAGCTCCCGTAAAGTCCCGATCTCCTTCTGGCATAACTAGCTCTTGAATTACGTTCAAGTGGATTTGCATCCCATTGGCTTCAAGCATATCAACAGCCCGCTTTGCCTGATCCACTGTCGCTTCGCTTCCAAGGTTAGCAAGGATGATTCCAGTTGGGTTTTCTTGCCTTACTACTCGATATGTTTTTTCTTCTTCTTCGTTTTTAATCGCAGCCATCTGTGAACCTACAGCCATCGCTAAATTACAAGCGCTAGAAACTCGTGCTAGAGAACGGTTAATTTCTTCCGTCTCTAACCCGCCGCCTCCAGTCATTGCATTGATAAAAATTGGCGAACTCAGTGAAAGTTCGCCAATCTTTGTATTTAACTGGACATCTTTTACACTTTTATCTGGCAAGCTGTTATGCACAAACTGAATGTCGTCGAGTCCGTGTAAGCGATGTTGTCCGGTTTGAATCGCATGATGAATGTGATCGATTTTTCGTTTCGCTCTACTCACCAAACATCACCATTATTTTAGTTTTTTTAATTGATCTCCAATCATGTCGCCTAACTGAAAACCTTTTGATTCTTCTTGAATATTGTAGTCACCATAATCCACCGGCCCTTCTTCCTCAAGGTCACGAATGCTTAATGAAATTCGACGTTCGCTTTCGCTCACATCTAATACCTTTACTGTAACCTTTTCTCCTTCAGTTAATACTTCATGAGGAGTACCAATATGTTTGTGAGAAATGTGAGAAATGTGTACAAGCCCTTCTACACCAGGTAATACCTCGACAAAAGCTCCAAACGATACTAATCGGCGAACAGTTCCATCGACTACATCACCTTGTTTAAGCTTTGAAGAAATATTGTCCCATGGTCCCTCAAGCGTATCTTTAATTGATAAAGAAATACGTCCGTTTCCTTTATCAACTGATAGTACTTTTACCTTTACGCTATCTCCTTCTTTTACTACATCAGAAGGCTTTTCTACTCGCTCGTGTGAAAGTTGAGAGATGTGAACAAGACCATCAACGCCTCCAACATCAACAAAAGCTCCAAAGTCTGTTAAGCGCTGCACTGTTCCTTCCAGTACTTGACCTTCCGCTAAAGAACTAAGAGCTGTTTGTTTCTTTTGCGCGTTTTCTTCTTCAACAACAGCACGGTGTGATAGGATAATACGATTTTTTTCACGATTGAGTTCTACGACTTTAACCGTTAACGTTTGGTCTTGATAGCTAGCAAAGTCATCAACAAAATGCGCTTCAACTAAAGATGCAGGGATAAATCCTCGCACACCAATGTCTGCTACTAATCCACCTTTAACAACTTCCTTTACAACAGCTTCAAACACTTCGCCTGTGCTTAGTTTTTCTTCTAAATCATCCCAAGCTTTTTCTGCATCGACTGCTTTCTTAGACAAGACTAATAGCTCTTCTTCAACTTTAATTACCTTTGCTTGAATCTCTGTATCTTTTTTAATTACATCACTTGCTTTTTCAATATGTAAACTTGATAATTCACTGATTGGAATAACACCATCTAGCTTGCTGTTGGCAACTTCAACTAGAACTTGCTTATCTTCAACTTTCGTTACAGTTCCAGTTACAGTTTCGCCAACTTCTAATGCTTTTACTTCTACTTGATTCATATCTTCTACCATCGTCTTTTCCTCCTTCAATATCTAGCAGCAATATATTTTCAGATAAAAAGCAGCGAAGCTCTTATCACTATATATCCTTGTATCTATTTTTGTATAGAAAAAACTCTCTTTGTTACTAACTTCTAATAAATAGAATCTTTTGTCAAGCGAAAAGCTTATTAACTATTGGTATTTTTCAATCAATTTAGCAATTTCACTCATAATTGCTTCCGTCACTTCATCAGCAGATGCACGGCGTTCTCTAAACTCTGACATATCTAATGGCTTTCCATACACTACTTTCACTTTAGAAAATGCTTTATATGGACCAATAATTGCACACGGTACAACATCAGCTGTAGAACGCAGTGCAAAAAAACCTACTCCCGCTAACCCTTTTTTTAGTTTACCGTCTTTACTTCTTGTTCCTTCAGGGAAAAGGCCAAGCACTTTTCCTTCTTTTAGAATTCCTAATCCTTTTCGCAGAGCTTCACGATCTCCCACGCCGCGCTTTACTGGAAATGTTTCTAATTTAGGTAAAATGGTTTTTAAGATGGGTGCATCAAACAACTCTGCTTTGGCCATGAACGAAATCGGACGAGGGCATGTAATCCCTACGGTAGGGGGATCAAGGTTATCAATATGATTTGAGCACAGCAATACCCCACCTTCTGATGGGATATTCTCTGTACCAATTACTTCATAACGATAAACAGGTTTTAATATACCGCGTACTACTGAACGTGCAAATGTATAAAAGCTCACAGCATTCCAACCCTTTCATGTATAATAGAAAGTATTTTTTCAACGACACCTTCAATTGACAATGCTGTTGTATCAATTTCAATTGCATCATCTGCTTTTTTCAAAGGCGCGACTTCACGCTCTGAATCAATTTTATCTCGACGAGCAATGTCAATTTTATGCTGTTCTAGATTAGATGGGAAACCTTTTCTCACGTTCTCTTCATGACGACGCTGAGCTCGCTCTTCCACTGATGCAAGTAAAAAGATTTTCACTTCTGCATGAGGAAGGACGTGCGTACCAATGTCACGCCCATCCATTACAACGCCTCCATTTTGAGCTAACTTCTGCTGTCGAACGACCATTTCTTCACGCACTGATCGGTGTTTAGCAACGATTGATACTGAATTTGTCACCTCTGCTGAACGGATCTCGTTGGTTACTTCTTTACCATTCACACTAACAATCTGTCCATTTTCAGAAGGTTTAAGTTCAATCTCTGTTTCATTTAATAAACGAAGTAACGCTTCTTCGCTTTCTAATTTAACCCCTTGCTGCTGGGCTTGATACGTAAGGGCACGATACATCGCACCTGTGTCTACATAAATATATGATAAATTTTCTGCTATAATCTTTGCTACTGTACTTTTCCCAGCTGCAGCAGGTCCATCAATAGCAATTGAAATTCGCTTTTCCATAAATCCTCCTTGACGTGCTAACAAGAACATATTTTTCATTAATTTCTTTTTACACGAAAAAAAAGAGCAGGTTGCCCCCTGCTTTTTTAATCATTGTTTCTATTTTATCATATCGCTGCTTTACTGGTCGAACGTTTCAATAATTTTGTTGAAATTATTTTTTGCTACTCCTTCATACTGTATAACCTTTGAAAAATAGGTTGTATGTTCGCTGTAAAATAAAAGAGCCTGAGCAGCAAACAAAAAGAAGAACTGAACAATAACAAACTTCACTAATAAGCTTTCAATCCGCTTCATGTTAATCTCTCATTCCATTATTGTATTTACATACTAGTTTGGAACGAACAGGTTTAATTTATACTTACTTTATAACAATCCCTTTCTTCTTAACTCGAGCTGACGCTTTAACGTATAGCGCATTAGTAGCTGTTTTGCTTTTATATTTGGACTCAAAAACTCTACGGATAGCTGCCCTTGCTGTTCGTTAATTGGCTGTTCAACACGAACAAGCTTACCTTGCAGTTCAAGAGTTACCTCTTCCTCTTCATGCTTTAGTAATAAGCCTACCTTAACTTCTTCATTCACTTTAAAATCACTTCTTTCAGACAGGTTAATACAAACCCCTCCGGCACTTAAGTCTCTCGTAAAGCTCTGCAAGGAGTTTTTCGCTTCACCATATTTCTCCATAACTACCGTTAGCGTTACGGGAACTCGAAAGAAATTTCTTCTCTGTACAGCTTCTAAAGAATCGTCTCCCGGATAGTCTAATTCAATAACAGGTATATCTTTAATTGCTCGATCTTTTACTTCTGTTGAGAATCCATAAACGGCTTTATCTTCCCCTACGAACATGGCGTTTAATTTTGTTCCCTTCATTAGGAAAGCTGTTTTTTTGGTCTTTTCGTTAAATGGATAATCAATTATCAGTTTGTGTTCTGTACAATCAACCACTTTACATCGATAGGTGATTTGATCTTCTTCACTTTCTAAGTTAAGCGGCATTCCAACTTTAATCATATAAAAGCCCCCAATTTCATTAGTATTCCTACTATTAAAAATAGTAAAATATACTTAATTTATAAACATATTTTTAGCCCTATATACTCATTTAACCTCCAATAAATAACATGATTCCTTATATAAAATAAAAAGAGTTTGGGACATAACAAAATGATTGCTTCTAAAAGACGAACACTAGCTGTTCCAATCTTTTTGGTTTGTCTCAACACGTTCGTTCCATTGCGCTACGCTCCATTCCACCCTGTTTCCAACATTGTTTTCACAATCAACAAAAAACCTGAACGATTAAAAGTGAGAAACTCTCAATCGTTCAGGTTTATCATTAGCTGAATTACTTATGTCCCAGCCTCTTTCGATTAAACTTCGTCATAGATTGGTTCAGCGTTTTGTAATTTATCTACTTTTTCTTCAAATCCTGTTTTTGCATTTACAAAGATTCGATACGTATCGTCATTAATTGTACCAAGAAATTCGTAACACAATACTTCTTCCTGTAAGTCGTTTTCAATAATGGCTAAGCGATCTTCCATCACTTTAAGGTTTGGATTTAATTTTGATTTAGCTTCTTCTTTTGTAATCGTTGGTTCAGGAATCTCCCGTGTACGATGTCGTAATAAAAACTCTTTTGCTGAGAAGCCAGCTACCGTTCCATCATCCAACGCCATTTTCATCTTTACAGCATCGGGATAAATACGCACTCCACTTTCAGTTTCTTCAACAAATGTAAAGACACCAAGATTATCGTACTGAGCGCTTTCAGACATTACAAGGCTTTCAAAGCGATGATCTTTTAAAAATTTATTGGCTTTTTCCATTGCTTCGTTTAGGCTAATATTTTGTTTTTTGACGTCTCTGTTTTCTAATACCCAAATCGGATATCCACCTTTTTTCGTAATATCCATATAAATCTCTTTCTTTGTTGAAGGGTCTTTAATTGTTAAGCTGTAAAAAGGATAATTAGCCCCCTTACCACTTTCCGCAATGTGCATTTCTTCTTTTCCTTTTAAATCTAAAAACGATCGTGCTACTTCTTTGGCAACTCTTTCATCTACTTCACGACCTTTAAGCTGGCCAAATGCTTTTTTCTCGTCTTCGTTTGATGTATTTGTAATACCTAAGTCTGATTCAGCATAGGAATCCATGCTCTTTTCGACAGTTTTCAAGCCATCAATAATGGTATTGTCACCCTGCTTTTCTTTTGTTGCTAAAGCTAGCTCTACATCCATCCATCTTAAATTATTGTCAATAACCAAATGCTGAACTGTACGCATTTCGTTCTGAATTTCAGATGACTTCTCATACAGAGCGTTCAATGTCTTATACTCTTTATCTGTAAGCGGTGATTTACCGAGATCTCTAACAGCTACCTCGTATGCAAAATCGCCAATATCGGATAAGAACTCTTCCGTTTTATTAAAAGGTAACAGCGCTAATGGCAATTGTCCTACATTGCTATGCGCTTCTGAAGTTAAACGCCATACTTCTGCAAGCGCTGGCGATAATTGATCTCGAGAACTCATCGCTAATGTCCCGCCGATTTTATCATTTAATAAATCAAGCTCGTACGATAAATCATGAAACGCTCGTTGATACGTATTTTCGGCTTGTAATAAAACAGCATCTTTTTCTTGATGCTCTGTATACCCCCAATATCCGACTCCTACCACACCAACTGCTAAAATTGTAATTAAAATTGTTCGAATCATTATTATCACCTCTCTTAATTACAGAAAATGTGTTTACCGATTTGTTTAATTTGCGGTCGTGACCAAATCCATGCGCTAGTTGCTGTATCTGGATTAAAGTAATACATTGCATTACCAGTTGGATCCCAGCCGTTAATTGCGTCCAATACAGCTTTTTTTGCCGTTTCATCTGGTTCTAGCCAAATTTGTCCGTCTGCTACAGCAGTAAAGGCTCTCGGTTCAAAGATAACGCCTGCTACTGTGTTTGGAAATGTTGGACTGTTAACTCGGTTTAAAATAACAGCTGCTACCGCTACCTGTCCGTTATACGGCTCGCCTCGCGCTTCTCCATATACAGCATTAGCCATTAGCTGTATATCATTTTGTGAAAATCCATTTGGAACATTTAAAGCTGTTGGCTTTTGCGCTTTTTCTTGCTGTTGTTCACTGCCTCCATTAGTAGCAGCTTTGTTAGTTTGATTTTGTTGAGGAGTAGCTTGATTATTATTTTTACCTTCTGATTGCTGCTGTCCTCGTGACTGTTGACCTGTCGGCTGTTGTTCACTGCCTCCATTAGTAGCAGCTTTGTTAGTTTGATTTTGTTGAGGAGTAGCTTGATTATTATTTCTACCTTCTGATTGCTGCTGTCCTCGTGACTGTTGACCTGTCGGCTGTTGTTGCTGACTTTTGGATTGTGATTTTGCATTTTTTTGTACATTGTTCTGACTAGACTTTGCTGAAGAACCTTTTTGTTTATCAATTGGAACTCCACCGTAATGGGTAAATTTATTTCCTTTTTTCAACTCAGTCTTTACATGATACTCATAGTATTTCGTTACGTCTGCTAACTTTTGTTTGGTTTGGGCTCCGGCTAATCCATCAACCTTTTTTATACCAAACTCATACTGGAAATTTCGAAGTGCCCAGTACGTACTCCATCCAAAAACACCGTCAATTTTCCCATTATAAAAGCCGATGTACTGTAAGCGAGACTGCAATTCAATAACGTCTTCCCCTACTGCACCCTGTTGAATGACTTGATTGGTAAATGCTGATGAAGATTGGGGATTAATCATTGTTATTGCTAATAAAGAACATACGCAAGCTGAACAAATATACTTTGTAATTCGTCCCATTAAAAACATTCCATAACCTCCTACATCGTATGTAAGTGATAAGATGATAAGAGTATTTTTTGTAAAGGATGTTTTTTTATACAGGCTAGGAGAAATTTGCTCAAATAAACAAAAAAAAAGTAGCTTTCTTATGAAGAAGCTACGTCTTTTTATTAGGCAATAAACACTTTTTTCGCTTGCTTTACTTTGCGTAATCCCAACCACCATAAATAAATCATAAATGGAATAATAATAAAAATCCAATTATCCATGGTGATAATAATATAATCATAAATACCATGTAATAAAAATGGTGTGCCGATTGAATAGAGCGTCCATTTTATTTTTTCATTTCCTTTTGAAAATTTTGCTTTTCCTAAGTAATAACCCATAATAACTCCAAATAAGGCATGGCTAGAAACCGGTAGAATCGCTCGACCAATTGCTGATTCTAAACCGTTAGCAAACAAGTAAAAAATATTCTCAACAGTAGCAAATCCTAACGAAACAGAAACACCGTATACAATGCCATCATAATGCTCATCAAACTCAATGTGTTGATATACTGTAAAAAATAAAATAAACCATTTAAAAAATTCTTCCAAGAAACTAGTGGAAACGAACGCTTCTACAAAAGGGGAATGAAGTAAATTTTCTTCTTGAAGCACATATTGGATAAACATAATCGGCAACACAAGCATCGCGCCAAAAATGAAAGTTTTTAAGACCATTGAAATGGGTTCAGTTTCATACTCATCTTTTAAATAAAAAAAGCTCAGTAAAGCTAGTCCAGGCGCAATACCTGCAGATAAAATAGCCAACATAAAGCAGCGCCTCTTTTCATCTGTTTTTTTCCATCGTATCATGTTATTGTTAGAAAGAAAATCATTTATCTACTACCTAATTGAAAGTAGCAAAGACTTTTAACAATTTGATAACGAAAGGATGTCATTATGAAAACTCTTTATATCATTCACACTGGTGGAACTATTTCAATGAAAGAAGATGCTCAAACTGGATCAGTAAAACCTGATGATCATAATCCTTTGCAACACTCAACACCTTCCATCGCTAGCTTAGCAAATGTAATTGTTGAAGAAGCGTTTCATTTACCTTCGCCCCATATTACACCAAAAGAAATGCTTACGTTAGCAAAAAAAATTGAGCAAAAGATTGAGACCGA
Organism: Priestia veravalensis; assembly: GCF_001457055.1. Classification (NCBI taxonomy): domain Bacteria; kingdom Bacillati; phylum Bacillota; class Bacilli; order Caryophanales; family Bacillaceae; genus Priestia; species Priestia veravalensis. The sequence continues at coordinate 308,829 of NZ_KQ758627.1, forward strand.
TCAAATTGATGGCGTCGTGATTACACATGGTACTGACACGCTTGAAGAAACTGCTTACTTCCTGGACTTAACAACTAAAACAGATATTCCAATTGTATTAACAGGTGCCATGCGCTCTAGCAATGAAATTGGATCAGACGGGCCTTATAATTTTATTTCTGCAGTTCGCGTTGCTTCAAGTGATGCAGCTAAAGGAAAAGGCGTTCTCGTTGTCATGAACGATGAAATTCACACAGCTAAGAATGTGACTAAAACACATACAAGTAATGTAGCTACCTTTCAAAGCCCTCAATACGGACCAATTGGTATTGTGACAAAGCAAGAAATATCTTTTCATCATATGCCAACAGAGCACGAATTTTACCCTGTAGATAACATTGACAAGCAGGTTGTTTTACTGAAGGCTTATGCGGGTATGGATGAACAACTTTTTCAATCACTGGCATCTTTCCATATTGATGGCTTGATTATTGAAGCTCTTGGTCAAGGAAACTTACCTCCACGCACCTTACAGGGTTTACAGCAACTATTGGATAAAAACATTCCAATTGTATTGGTATCTCGTTGCTTTAATGGGATTGCACAAGATGTATATGGATACGAAGGTGGAGGAAAACATTTAAAAGAATTAGGCATGATCTTCTCAAATGGACTAAACGGCCAAAAAGCCCGAATTAAACTGTTAGTTGCTCTTCAAAGCTCTTCAAACCAAGAAGAAATCCAAGAGATCTTTCATAATTAATAAAAAGACAACCATAAAGGCACAATACCTTTATGTTTGTCTACTTGCTAAATATTCAGCAATTTGTCTTCCATGAAAACGCCCATTTTCAATAAAAATTTCATTTGCATTATTTCCTGCTGCAATTACTCCCGCAATAAAAATACCTTGCACATTCGTTTCCATTGTATCAGGGTCAAACAGCGGACGACCTGATTCAAAATCAATCTCAATGCCCATTTTCTCTAAGAATGAATGATCTGGATGGTAACCGGTCATCGCAAAGACAAAATCGTTTGGAATTGTAATTTCTTCTTTTCCATTTGAATACGTTACCGTATGCTCATCAATACGAGTTACAACTGCATCAAAAATCATTTCGATGGTGCCGTTTCGAACCAAGGCTTCAAACTCTGGTAAAATCCAAGGTTTTACGCTCTTTGAATACTCTGATCCTCGGTAAATTACCGTCACGCGAGCGTCCGCCTTTACTAGTTCCAATGCTGCATCCACACTAGAGTTTTTTCCGCCAATGACAACCACATCTTGATTAAAGTATGGATGCCCCTCTTTAAAATAATGATGGACTTTCGGTAGATTTTCACCAGGAACGCTCATATAGTTTGGTGAATCATAATAGCCAGTTGCAACAATAACATGCTCTGCTTCGTATTCACCCTTTGAGGTGGTGACAACAAACTGTCCTTGGTTGTTCTTGTGTACATGTGTTACAAGTTCAAATGAGTGAATTCGTAGATTTTTGCGTTTGACTACTTCACGATAATACGCAAGAGCTTGATTTCGCACAGGTTTTCTGTTTTCTGTAATAAACGGAACACTTCCAATCTCTAACTTCTCACTCGAACTAAAAAACGTTTGATGGGTAGGGTAATTATAAATAGCATTTACAATATTCCCCTTCTCAATTATAAGAGCATTGATGCCGACCGCCTGCAATTCCAAAGCTGCAGAAAGTCCACAGGGTCCCCCTCCGATAATAATTGCTGTTTCTTTTTTCAAACTGCTCACTCCTTTACTTCCAACGAACTTTAGCGTTATACCAAGCTCTTTTCCAACTCCATTCTTTCCTACTAACTAAATTAATTATCTTTACGCACAAAAAAATCTCCTATCTTATGATAGGAGATTTTCTATAAATACGCAAATCTTTCTACTTATTAAATCCAGCCTCTAAAACGTGATGCTTCCGCCATTTTGCGCACGCCTACCATATAAGCAGCCAAGCGCATATCTACCTTACGCGTTGTCGACGTTTCGTAAATAGTATTGAATGATTTAACCATTACTTTTTCTAGCTTTTCTTCTACTTCTTCTTCTGTCCAATAATACCCTTGGTTGTTTTGAACCCATTCAAAGTAAGAAACCGTAACGCCTCCAGCACTAGCTAATACATCAGGCACAAGCAAGATGCCACGCTCAGACAGAATACGGGTTGCTTCTAACGTAGTTGGGCCATTTGCTGCTTCCACAACAATACTTGCTCGAATCTTATCAGCATTTTCTTCTGTAATTTGGTTTTCAATTGCTGCTGGAACAAGAATATCACAATCCAGCTCTAATAATTCTTTGTTACTAATTGTTGTATTAAATAACTTTGTTACCGTACCAAAACTATCTCGTCGATCTAATAGATAGTCAATATCTAAACCGTTCTCGTCATGCAAAGCACCATATGCATCTGAAATACCGATAATTTTAGCACCTGCATCATGCATAAATTTCGCTAAAAAGCTTCCAGCATTTCCAAACCCTTGCACCACGACTCTTGCACCTTTTAAATCAATTCCACGTTTTTTAGCCGCTTCTCTTATACAGATTGTAACCCCTTTAGCTGTTGCTGTTTCACGTCCGTGAGAACCTCCTAATACAAGCGGTTTACCTGTGATAAAACCTGGTGAATTAAATTCATCAATTCGACTATATTCATCCATCATCCAGGCCATAATTTGCGAATTCGTAAATACGTCTGGTGCTGGGATATCTTTTGTTGGACCTACAATTTGACTAATTGCTCTTACATATCCACGACTTAACTTTTCTAATTCTCCAAATGACATATTACGAGGGTCACACACAATTCCGCCTTTCCCCCCGCCATAAGGTAAATCTACAATTCCACATTTCAAGCTCATCCAAATAGAAAGAGCTTTTACTTCTTTTTCGGTTACGTTTGGATGAAAGCGAATTCCACCTTTTGTGGGGCCAACAGCATCGTTATGCTGAGCGCGATAACCTGTAAAGATTTTAACCGAACCATCATCCATTTTGACAGGAATTTTCACTGTCATCATGCGAAGCGGTTCTTTTAACAATTCATATACTTCCTCAGGATAGCCCAATTTCTCCAACGCCTTATGTATGACCGTTTGAGTGGATTTTAACACATCATTTTTCTGTTCTTGTCGATTGCTTTTGCTCTCTTGCATTTTGTCGGCTACCATCTGTAAACCTCCTAAAGTGGATCAAAAAATTAGTAATTCATTAATTTGGTGCATCTTTCATGACATAGTATACACCCTTACTTTTGCTATGCAAAGGGAAATATGAAAGTTTTATGATATTTTGTAGGACAAAACGAAAACGCTTCCAATCAATTGTGTAATCCTCATAATTTTTAGCATTTCTTATAGAATTGCGTGGGATGAATCCCAAAAAAACTCCCTTTATTGCCGTAGGTTTACGTAACACCCACAGCAACAAAAGGAGCTGTTACATTTGAATGTACCTTAGCTCTAAGTTTATGAAAAAGTATCTGCAATGTACGAAAGAGCTTGATTATGAATTAACTGCTTTCCATACTCCTGTACCCGATGTTTCGTAATTGTAGAGGGACTTCCATATTCCGCTAACAACGCTATAATATTCCCGATCTCTTTCATCGTCAGTTTTTCTTCTCCTACTAATACATAAAACCGATTTTCAAACGAATAGAGAATAGTTTCAATATCATAATATTGATTAATTCGTTTTGCCAATTGAATAACGTCTTCAAACGTTTGAAATTCAAAAAATAAATCGTGACTTTCATCCAACATCACTTGCATCTCGATAAATTCTTCGTACATATCTTCATGTTCATCAATAATTTCCATTTCATCTTGACTATCTTGTTTCGTCACAAACACGACCATCCCCTGAGCTTGAAGGGAAAAAATCTCTACTGAAAGCGAGCTTGTCGGTTCAAAATTTAATTCTTTGGACGCCTGCTCAATCATCTCACGAAACAGCTGTTTAACCTTAAATGTATCAGTCCACAAATCTTCTTTTGTGAGCCCTCGCTCTTTTAAATCATCGTACGTGACAAAGACTTTTAACTTATTATAATTTAAACGCTCAAGTCTCATTTGCGTCCCTCCCCGCTTGCACTCATAACCACATGGTTTGATAATGCAGTATATGTACCTTCTAGAAAACGGTTCGTGATGTTTACTTACGAGTTTACAGGTTTACACAGTTAAAAACAAGCCTATTGATTATGATGTTCGGCTAATTTTTCAGTTAACCATTCATTCCATTCGTTTTTTGAATTACCTAATAAAAACGAAGAAACTCTTTCCTTATCCTTCCCGTCTAACATTTCAAAAACAAAGCCACCAAGACCAATTTTTAAATGTGGAAACTCTCCTTGCACATCACATGCCAAATCAACGGTTTTCTTAGCATTCTCCATCATTGTACAGGACATAAAGAAGAAGGTTGGATTCACTTCTTTTAAAATGAGATAAATATCTCTTTCTTCAATGCTGCTCCCTAAGTAAATAACTTCAAACCCTTTTCTTCTCAAGAACAATGTAAAAACAAGCAGCCCTACTTCATCCGTTTCATTTGGACCGCACACCGCGATGGCTTTTGGTAATAAACCACTTGAAGGAAGAGAATAAAATAACATGCTGATTCTTGTTTTCAGTAACTGCGTAGCATAGTGTTCATGGGCACTTGTAATCTTACCTTTTTCCCACATATCTCCTACTGTAACTAATAAAGAACCTAGTATATCAATTACTACTTGCTCCACGGAATATAAGCTAAAAGCATGATTGATTAGTTCTTGTGCTTTACTTTCTTCAAAAGATAATAAATGATGTAAAATTTGATCTTTTAAACGTTGAGGTGTTTCCACTTCACTTTGGTCAGCAGTTTGGTGAATGTTTGCGCTCTCTGTTTCTAACAATGAGACAGCTTGACTAATAGTAAAGCCATTGCTCACTTTATCTGTTAACCACTTTAATTTTTTAAAATCTGCCTCTGTATACAAACGATGACCCGACTCGTTTCGCACAGGGTTAAATATTTTATAACGACGCTCCCATGCACGCAACGTTCCGGGTTGGATTCCGACCATGTTTGAGATGGCTTTAATATTATACTTTCCTTCTTGTGAAGCCATATGTAACCTCCAACGACTCTTCGTGAACTATAACGTATTACTTGCATTATAGGATAAGTTACACGTTGTGTAAAATCTGTATATGCTATGTTCAAAAGACGCTTAAAGTTAGTTTGCTCTAGTAATTGTTAGAACATGCGCCTTGGCTTTGGCTTCCAAACGAAGAGGTAAAGAAGTAGTTCCATACCCATTGCTCACAAAGTAAACTATATCTTTATGCGTTTTAAGTCCACCTAATTCATAAGGGCCCAACCCAAGCAAACGGATTTGTCCACCATGAGTGTGACCGCTAAGCATTAAGTCAACACGCTGTTTTTCCACTTCAAAGATTGCATCTGGATTATGGCTAAGCAACAGTGTGAAATGTTGTTGATTTACACCGTTATAAGCTTGATTAATGTTTAAGTGCCCTTCTGACAAGTCATCAACTCCCACAATATTGTAAGAAACCCCTTCCTTCTCGATACAAATTGCTTCGTTTTTTAAAGCTACTACCTCATGCTTTTTGAAAAGAGCAGCTAGACTCTGTTGATTAATTTCATAGTCGTTATTTCCCCATACAAAGTAAATAGAACCTAGCTGTCTTAACTGCTTGATATTCGCTTCAATCTGTTGTGGCGAGACACCTTTTTCCGCTAGGTCTCCTCCAATAACAACAAAATCAATATGTCCCTTTACTTGTTCAATTAAAGATTTTGTAACCGTACGTTTATGTATATCTGAAATAAAGAAAATACGCAGTGACTGCCATTCCTTTGGAACACCCTTCACTTCAATATGTTCTTGTTCGACAACTGTACGCTGTGCCTCTTTGGCCATGTAAGTAAGTAAAACAATAGCAGCCACTACTAACACACCGATAATTCCTACAATCATAATCATGCTCACTCCTTTTTTATTTACTTTGTGAAGCAGCACCTATACCGTAAATGAATGAGACCAACATAACTGGTAATAGTACATAATATTCAAATGAAATAAACGCTACGCAACCCACTAAAGAAAGCAATGCTACAAGAAATTCCACTCTGTGCAACCTTGTTCCTTGTATCCAGCGGTACACATTTTCAATTAACACCTGCACCCAAATAGCTTGACACGTACAGCTAATTAAAAAGAGCAAAACCGTTGCAAACAGACTCGCTGGATTTTCCAGAAAAAATACAATGGTATCTAGCGAAGCTCCTTCTCGTTCAAATACAGAGGTTGTAATGAAATAATAACTACATACCCACCCTATTACAAATAATAACCACTTTCTCATAATACAAGCCTCCCCTCACTACAACTTGTATGTGAGAAGAGGCTATTGCATGTATTGAATGCTTATTTATTTTCATGATACAAATTAATATCGTAGGTTTGTTTCATTGCCGCATACAAATCTTTTCGACTTTCCCACTGTGCTGGAGTTGACCAAATGTCCTTGCTTTTTTGAATAATTTCACACCGCAAATCATTAAATTCTTTTTCCACCTTATCGCATTGCTTTTGCATTTGTATCATCCTAAAATAGGTAGAAAAAATGATGATAAGCAAGAGAAGATGCTTACTATCACCGAGAAAAAATTGAATAAAGTCACTAAAAGCTATCAGGTTTAAGCGCGAAGTAAATACAAATAAATAACTTATCCCAAACAGCAAGCATACAAAAAATACCCACTTCCATTTATTCATTGATTTTTGAGTAGCCGATAACTTTTCTTTTTTATTTATAACGCTTTCTAATATATATTGAGTAGGTTCATCAACATGATAGCGAGACAGCTCTTTCACTTTCTTCAACTCCCCTTTATAAGGCTAGTACAACAGTATGAAGAAAGGTGAATGTTTATGTTTAAAATTTCAACAATGGTCTTTCTAGTGAACGTCTTGTTTGAGCAATCTCGCTAGTTCGGCTTGCCATCCTAAAAATGTAGATTCTGTACGCTCATGTTCGGATTGCTTAAATTCATCTAAATCAATGCTGCAAAGATCACAACAATTGTGCCTCTCTGAAATGCCCTCTTCTTCAAAATATCTCATTAAGGCTTTTCTTCTACATTCTTTTGTATGGATAAACCCTTTCATTGCATGGTATTTTTTCTGCTTAACGTTTAGGCGTTTATTTACAATCTCCACCAGTTCTCCATATAGAGATTCCGTAACCTGTTCTGGATAAATTATTCCATCATGAATCGCACCAATGTTTTCTAAATAGTGGCGAATAAAACGCCAATGCGTCTCATAAACACCAATTGTAAATAAAAAGTGGGCTTCAACGTCTCGAACTCCAACTGGACTGGAGCTTGAACGAATTTGTGACAAACAATATAAAAGCGTATCTGGAGAAGGAAGCTCTAAGTCTAACAAAGCCTGTGCAGACCCATCATCTTCTTCACTATATAATAAAATTGCTAAGCTCGGTAAGCCATCACGGCCTCCTCTTCCAATTTCCTGAACATAGGATTCAAGCTGCGTAGGCGTTTGAAAATGCAGGACAAAACGAACGTTCGATTTGTTAACTCCCATTCCAAAAGCACTTGTACAGCAGATGAAGTCGAGCTGATTTTCAAGAAATTGTCGCTGAATGAGCATGCGATCGTTAGCTTCCATTCCTCCATGGTAATATTGGACTTTTTCGACACCATTTTCTTTTAAGTAGTGCGTTAACGACTCCGTTAACGCTCGGCTAGAGCAATAAATAATACCTGGTTTTTGAATTTTCGTTACGTATTCCAGTAGCTTTTTCTTTTTTTCTTCAAGACCATGCACATGCTCTACGCTGATAGCAATATTTGAACGATTCATTGAATATAAATGCTCGTTGACTTGATCAAGGTGTAGATAAGTTTTAATATCACTGAGCACTTCACTCGTTGCTGTACCTGTTAGCGCTAAGCAAGTCGGTTTCCCTAGGTTTTCCCATACCATGCCTAAGTTTAAATAATCTAACCGAAAGTCATGGCCCCATTGCGAAATACAGTGTGCTTCATCTACAACGAACATACCAATATTTGCTTGTTTGAGAGCCTGAACTACATACGGATTCTGTAAGATTTCAGGAGAAGCATAAATGAAACGATAGCTATTTAAGGAACGAAGCGCCTGCCGCTTTTCATCTTCACGTAAAAAACTGTTAAGAGCAATAACTCGTTTTTCTCCCTTGGCTTTGAGCTGCTGAACCTGATCTTCCATTAAGGAAAGCAACGGGGACACGATAAGGATTGGCCGCTTTAAAAAATAGCCAGGGAGCTGGTAACAAAGTGACTTTCCTGTTCCCGTAGGCAAGACGGCCAAAACATGATTGTTATTTAATAAGTCCGTTATAATTTCTTTTTGACCGTTCCGAAAAGTAGAAAAGCCGAATTCCTTTTGAAGTACCTGTTCTAACTCCATCGTCTTACTCCTTTCTTAATTCGTTACGCACTTAGCCAATACAAGACGAATTTGAAAATAAGTAAGGTGATCACTAACCCTTTTTTTGATTTCTTTTAGCTGATTGGTATTTAACGCTTCAAAAGCATTCATAATTTCCTTTTGATCCTCCACTTTTACATAATCATCAATAGTAAAATTAGGAAGAAACAGCGCCAATTCAGCAATATGATCTTCAATGGTGCTCTCTTTTAACCGTCTAATTCGAGCTACTTCTTTTAATGATTTTCCTTTTTGTAACCACTCGTACGTTTTAACTGTTGAAGCCGTTAGTGGCACAGTCATATGTACGTCCTGTATAAATTGTTGAAGAACTGGAAATTCACTTCGACATTCGCTAATTTGCTCAATGATTTGATGAACGACGCTGATCATTAATAAATGAACGTAGTGTTCGTTCATCTTATAATATTCAGCAAGCTGACTTTTGGTTAAACCAATTCGCTTATATCCACTCAGATGTTGAACAAACACATCAGCGTTTTGAGAAGAACATTTCGTTAAAATACATTTTAATTCATTAAACAAGCGTTTGGCCAACTCTTCTCTTGAATACGACTGAGAAAATAAATAAGCTTTCACCCATTGAATGATCTCAGGATCTTGGGTGATTGGCAAAAATCCCTTTTGAAAATACTGTAGATTAGAGATTGTTTGAATGAACAAGGTCAGCCTCGATAAAAATAATTGTGTGCTACTCGCAAATTGCCAACCGCTAAGCTTAGCTGGCAGAGGCCATTCACGTAATTGTTGGTGAAGTGCCTCTTCACCCTTGCTTGTTAGCATATATTTTTGATGGTCCACTTCTTTAATGAATTGATGAGAAGTAAGCTCTTTTACGTATAGAGAAAATGTTTCTTTTTTCAAGTAACTAAATGATTGAAATAAAAAAGACAAGCCAAAGATTTTACCGTCTTGAATTGTTTGCGCTGATTTTTTCCCAGTTACTATATGATAAATCCCGTAAACTGTTCGTTCACCTTTTAGTTGTTGCATACTATATAGCATAACGGTTTGAATATAGTTCACAATCGTCAACTTCCTTTCTCTTTTCATTTTACCAAAACTTTAACAGAAAGCACCTTTTTGTCATTGCACGAATTGAGATGAACGAAAAAAGTGGCACTATAAGTCATGACAAACCCTTGTCTGATAAGCATTATCAATGACTTTTCTATTGAAAAGTTTTAAAAATCGTCTTACAATGGGTAAAGAGAAATTTCACGCTTATGTTGAAAAGAGATTATATAACACGAAATTTTCGAACACTTTACAGGAGGTCTTGTTATGCCAAAATATACAATTGTTGACAAAGATACATGTATTGCATGTGGAGCATGTGGAGCAGCAGCGCCAGATATTTACGATTACGATGATGAAGGAATTGCGTTCGTAACATTAGATGATAACCAAGGGATTGTGGAAGTTCCTGAAGAATTAGAAGATGATATGATGGATGCATTTGAAGGTTGCCCAACAGATTCAATCCGCGTAGCAGATGAGAAGTTTGACGGCGACTCTAACAAATTTGAATAAAAAACAATAAAAGACCTGTACATCCACGTACAGGTCTTTTTTCTATTTAAACAGCGACTCGCTTTGTAATCCAATATTTCATTTTATTAAATAAAACAACGAAAATTAAGCCAGTAATAATTCCTTTAATCATGTTAAATGGCAGAATGCCCGTTACGACTAGCTGACGTGTTTCCTCACTTGACAGCGCCGGTGACTGTAAGAAAAGCGTATATGCAGGTAAGAACACATAGTAATTTAAAAACGCCATTCCAACTGACATCACTACTGTTCCAACTACTAAACCTGTTGTAATACCTTTTGTATTTTTAAATTTATGAAACATAAGAGAAACCGGTAAGATAAACAATAGCCCTGCTACAAAATTTGCTAATTGGCCTACAGGGACGCCTGTTGCACTTCCTTGAATGAGATAATGCAGCAAATTTTTAATTCCTTCGACAATAAGACCTGCTACAGGACCAAAGATTAATGCAGCAAGCAGCGCCGGTACCTCACTAAAATCAATTTTTAAAAACGGTGGTATACCTGGTATTGGGAAGTTAAGCATCATTAATACATAAGACAAACCGCTTAGCATCCCTAGAATAACAAGCTTTTGTGTTTTCTTGCTATGTTCCATTTTCCTCTCTCCTTCTTGCGATCCATTCTTCCAAGAAGAAAGGTTCATTGCACATGCACTCCATAAAAAAACCTCAACAAATTTGTTGAGGGAAAATGCAGGCACATTCAATAAACGTTCAACACATTTGTTTTTGAACGTTTGAACCTCCACCTTCTCCCATCCAGACTTTACTGTCGGCTTTGGAATCACACCAAATCCTGCTCCACATTTAAAGAGCTCGCGGGCTTAAAACAATTTGTTTATCACCGCCGGTCGGGAATTACACCCTGCCCCGAAGATAGATCAATATTTAATGATGTTCACATTATATGATACCTTGAATTAAAAGTAAATCATTTGATACAAAAAATACTGCAATTCCGATTTCTTTTAGTCATTATTTTTTCATGATGAAAAAACAGCGCAATAACGAAAGATTGTCAGGTATTCTTTCACCGTACTTTCTTACATATAAAACTCCAAAAAGTACGTATTAAAAATATTTTCACAAAAATAAACCCGCTAAAATACCAAGTTTTTCACTAAAAATCCGAATATTAAGTAACAAATTAAAAATGAAAACGTTACCAATTGTGAACTTTTCTACAATCCAATTGACAGAATTTTTTTAACGTGATAAATTATCAGATATTTGAGTTGTGAAAGGGAGATGTTAATACATGTATGAAGTGTTAGTAGCTGATTCAATTAGCAATGAAGGTCTTGCTCCATTATTAGAAGCATCAAATGTTAATTTAACAAGAAAAAAAGTAACGGAAGTTGAAGATTTATTGCATACATACGATGCACTGCTTGTTCGAAGCGCAACGACTGTGACAGAAGACTTGTTAGACAAAATGAAGAATTTAAAGATTGTTGCTCGTGCAGGTGTAGGTGTCGATAACATTGATATTGAAGCATCAACTAAACGAGGCGTTGTTGTCATTAATGCCCCAAATGGAAACACTATTTCTACAGCTGAGCATACTTTTGCCATGATGGCTAGCTTAGTTCGCCATATCCCTCAAGGGAACATTTCCGTTAAGTCTCGCGAATGGAACCGATCAGCTTTTGTTGGTACGGAACTCAATCGCAAGCATTTGGGAATTGTTGGTTTTGGTCGTATCGGCTCTGAACTTGCAAAACGTGCGAAAGCCTTTAACATGACGGTACATGTATATGATCCATTTTTAACAACATCTCGTGCAGAAAAACTAGGAGTTGACCTCTTATCGTTAGATGATTTATTAGCAGTAGCTGATATTATTACTGTTCATACGCCATTAACGAAAGATACAAAAGGTTTATTGAATCGCGAGACGTTAGCCAAAACAAAGAAAGGCGTTTACTTACTAAATTGTGCACGAGGCGGTATTATTGATGAAGAAGCACTTGCATACTATTTAGAGATTGGTCACGTTCAAGGCGCTGCAATTGACGTATTTGAAGTAGAACCACCTACTGATAATCCACTTTTAAACTTTGACCAAGTTATTACAACACCACATTTAGGTGCTTCAACAAAAGAAGCGCAGTTAAATGTAGCAGAAGATGTTGCCTATGACGTGCTACGCTTCTTAGAAGGCAACCCAGTAAGTTCGTCAATTAACTTACCGACGCTTTCAAAAGACGTATTTGAAAAAATCCAGCCGTTTACTAGCTTAACGAAACAGCTTGGTGCCGTTCTATCACAATGCATGAAAGAACCTGTTCAAGATATTTCTGTTACGTACGCAGGAACAGTAGCAGACTTAGAAACAACCTATATTACACGAAGCTTGTTATCTGGATTTTTAACTCATCGTATTGACCGTTCAGTCAACGAAGTAAACGCGTCAATGATTGCCAAAGAAAGAGGCATTACGTTTGGTGAGAAGATTTCTGATAACACTCAAGGCTATGCTAACATTATTGAAGTTGTTGTAAAAGGAGAGTCTCGCACATTCTCTATTACTGGTACGTATATTAAAGATTATGGTCCTCGCGTTATTAACATTGATTCATTCGACATTGATTTTTATCCAGAAGGACATTTATTATATATCCGACACACAGACCAACCAGGTGTTATTGGAAATGTTGGTAAAGCGCTTGGTGACTTAGATATCAACATTGCAACAATGCAGGTAGGACGTAAACAAAAAGGCGGAGAAGCCATTATGATGCTTACGTTCGACCGTCTTATTGAAGACGCAACGATTGAATCATTAAAGCAAGCAAGTGAAATTGTTACAATTCAACGTATTGAACTATAAAATAAAAACAAGAAAGGTCTAGGCCTTTCTTGTTTTTATTTTGTTATCTTTAGATGTTGACCTGGATAAATATCGCTGGTCGTCATATGATTCCTTCCTTTTAAATCGTCTACATTCATTTCATATTTTTGTGCGATTTTAGATAACGTGTCTCCTCTTTTTACAACGTACCCTTCATTCAACTGTCTAAATACAGCAGTCTCTAAATCTTCCCTTACGTAGGCTGATAATTTCCCTTGATCAAGCTTTGCAATCGGGTTAATAGCATTCGTTTTATTAATATTCCATGTTCCCTTATGAACCTCAAAATGCAAATGAGCACCCGATGATCGCCCTGTGTTACCTACTTGTCCAATTGCCTGACGAATAGAAACTCTTTCACCTTCTGTAACATCTCGACTATTCAAGTGTGCATACACCGTTTCATATCCGTTATCTTGCTTAATAAACACAACTTGTCCATATGTATCAGAGTAATAAGACTTTGTAACTCTTCCACTATATACTGCATACACCTGTGTCCCCACAGGCGCTGCAATATCAATACCAAAATGCTTTGCGTTACGAGAGCCAAACACATCTGTAAGCGTTCCTTCTTCAGTCGGCCAGTTCCACTGTGTAGAAGCTTCTGCTTTAGCCATTGTTCCTCCAACAAACAATAGCCCTATACACATCCCCATAATGACTACTACTAATATTCGCCTTACAATATCAAGCATACATGTCCTCCTATGTACTAAGCGTTTCTTGACACATAAATATACTATATGCAGTTTCGAAAATTCTAGACATTTCCAGTAAAAAAGGTTAGAAAATATTTTACTATTTTCTAACCTTTTACTCTTTGGTCTTTAAAACACAAGTAGCATTTATCTTATTAGTAGTGTTTAGGTAGCTTAATAAAAAATGTTGTTCCCTGATTTAAAATGCTGTTTACCACAATGACTCCACGATGTGCTTCTACGATATTTTTTGCAATCGCAAGCCCGAGTCCCGTACCTGATTTCCCTCTTGTTCTTGCCTTATCTGCTTTATAAAATCGCTCAAAAACAAATGGTAAATCTTCTTCTGGTATTCCTACACCTGTATCTTCAACTGAAAGATGAACTTCCGTTTGGTTACTGTTAATACCAAGGGTCACTTTTCCACCTTTAGGGGTATGACGAATCGCATTGTCAACCAAATTGGTCAATACCTGTTCTATCCGATCTGCATCGATGGTTGCCGGGAGCTGTGTTTGTGAATTGGTTTGGAGTTCCAGCATAACATCCTGCTCTTTGGCAATTCCTTGGAATTTACGAACTACTCGCTCAGCAAGTTCAACCATCTCAATTTCAGCTACGTGAAGCTGAACATGTCCTGCTTCCATTCGAGCTAAATCTAATAGTTCGTTAACAAGCCGCCCCATCCTTAAGGATTCATCGTAAATAACTTGGGTAATTTCTTTTTTCTCTTCTTCCGTGCTAGCAATGTCATCAATAATCGCTTCACTATAACCTTGCAGCATCGAAATAGGTGTGCGTAACTCATGTGAAACATTGGCGATAAAATCTTTTCGGAGCTTATCTAATTTACGCTCTTCTGACATATCACGTAAAACCGCAACGGCTCCGCGAATCTTCGTTTGGTTATAGAGTGGTGACATAAGGATAACCCACGTCTGTCCTTGTATCGTTAGCTCTGCGCTCTGTTCTTTTTCACTTTTAACAACGCTCTCGAACAAACGAACCACTTTTAAAGGAATCTCTGGAATGGACTGGTTATTCATATTTTGCTCATAGTACCATGCTTGTAAAAACTGATCGGCAGGTGGGTTGGTAATTAAAATCGAACCATTTTGACTAAATGTAATAACCCCATCCGCCATACTACTTAATATACTTGAAAGCTGCTCTTTTTCTTGATTTAAAGCATTAAGGTTGAATTTCAACTGCCTTCCCATCTGATTGAAGGCAATTGCTAGTTCGCCAATTTCATCGTGTGTTAAAATTGGCACTTTCGTCTCAAAATTTCCTTTTGTAACCTCAAAAGCTGCCTGCTTCATTTTTCGAAGCGGAGCGGTAATTCGAGTTGATAAGAAAAAAGCAAAAATTGTAGTTAGTACGATGGCAATACCCGCAGCTAAGATAATGAACTTTGTTGTATAGCGTGCAGGCTCTTCAATTTCAGCTAGTGATTGGTATAAATAAACCCCGCCATTCCCTTGACCATCTACAGATAACGGAACGCCTACAATAAACATAAGGGGACTTTCTGAAGTACCTCTATTTTCAGTCATGTACATTTCTTCGTGTACAACTTCACCATGCGTGGTCACTCTTTGAAGATTTTCATCTTCAGAAATGAGCGATATGACAGTGTCACGACTCTCTTCTTCCGGGTGGGTGGAGTTCCAATACTTCTTATCTCCCTGTACAATTAAGATACTGGCTTGGTCAGCTAATTCGCGTGCAATTGAAAGCCCGAGCTCCTGGTCTTTGGTTTCCTTTACGATAGTAGAAATTTTAGCTGCAGTTTTAGTTAGTCGTTTTTCTGCGGCATCTACATGATAATTTTCAAAGAACTGCAGCAATAAAACCGTTAAAATAAATAAAACAAACGTAACCAGTAATAGGATAGTGAACCAGAGTTTACCAACAACACTCCGCCAAAACATCAGCTGTTTCCAACCTCGAATTTATACCCTACACCCCAAACGGTTACAATCATTTTAGCAGCGTCTGGAGAGACGCGATTTAATTTTTCTCGCAAACGTTTGACATGAGTATCTACCGTCCTTAAATCTCCAAAGAAATCATAGTGCCAAACTTCTCTCAGAAGCTGCTCACGGTCGTACACTTTATCCGGTGTTTTTGCTAAGAAGCACAGCAATTCGTACTCTTTTGGCGTTAGGTTGACTTCTTTATCATCAGCAGTCACACGATGTGCATCATTATCGATTGTTAAATGGTCAAACACAAGCATATTTTTAACCGAAGATGTTGGCTCCATAACAGGTGTAGACGAAGATCGTCGTAACAAGGCCTTGACGCGCAGTACAACTTCTCTAGGACTGAAGGGCTTAACAATATAGTCATCCGTTCCAACTTCAAAACCTTGAACACGATTTACTTCTTCACCCTTCGCTGTTAGCATAATAATCGGTGTTGTTTTTTTCTCACGAATTTGTTTACACACTTCAATTCCATCAATTCCAGGCATCATTAAATCTAAAATAATAAGATCATAATTTATATGTAACGCTTTCTCAATAGCCTCATGGCCATCAGCAGCTTCTTCAATCGTATATCCTTCTTTTTCTAAATACATCTTTAACAAACGACGAATACGATCTTCATCGTCCACAAGTAATAATCTTTGTTCAGTTTGCATGTTCTCAACCTCCTATGTTTAGTTTACAAAAAAAACGGGTGAACCGCTACCAATGTCTAATCAACATTGTGACAATCTATGTAACAAATGAACGGGACTTAAAAGGTGTCTCTATTATTTATACTTTTTTATATCATTTTTCATTTATGCCTAATTTCCACATCTGATTGGATTCATTATGACAAAAAAAACTCGCTGTCGCAATGACAGCGAGTTTTTTCTTACGCATATGAGTGTAGGCCTGCAATGACCAAGTTAACCGCAACGAGATTAAACATAATAATAGCAAAGCCACCAACTGCTAGCCATGCTGAACGTTCACCTTGCCAGCCTTTGGCTAAGCGCAGATGTAAAAAGGCTGCGTAAAATAGCCACGTAATTAAAGCCCACACTTCTTTTGGGTCCCACCCCCAGAAGCGTGTCCACGCAATTTGCGCCCATATCATGGCGAAAATTAAAGCACCTAAAGTAAAAACAGGAAACCCAATAGCAACTGAGCGATAGCCTACTTCATCTAATAGTTCACTGTTTACTTGCTTGACTAACGGCTTTAAAGCAGCGCCGATTCGTTTGCGAAGAACAAGACGAAGTAACCAATATAGGACAAAACCACTCATGAGTGACCATAAAACCGTATTTAACTTTTGTGCATTAATAATTGCAGGTACTGAAACCGCTGGCTCTAAACGATCAGTCGTTACTAACTCTCCGTCATGTGGACCAACTAGAGCCGGGAGATGATACACCATTTCAGCCTGCTTTTCATTTTTATCGACCCATGTAAACGTAGCATCATAGTTTGATAAACTAAAAGCTGTTGTCATGATAATAAATCCAACCGTACTCAGTAAAGAATATAAGATAAACTCTAGCCAAAATGTTTTTTTGGTTGCTTTCGTTTGATCAATACATTTAATAAGATAAATCAGTCCCGCTACAAAGCTGATAGCTAAAATTGCTTCGCCGGCAGCAGCCGTTGTAACGTGAATATGTAACCAGTTTGTTTGAAGCGCTGGTATTAAAGGTGAAATTTCCGTTGGAAACATACTTGCATACGCAATGATTAACAGCGCAATAGGAAGAGCAAATACGCCTAGAATACTTAATTTATAGATAAAGTAAATAATAATAAATGCCCCGACAATCATCATGCCAAAGAAGGTTGTAAATTCAAATAGATTACTAACCGGCGCATGGCCTGAAGCAATCCATCTCGTAATAAAATATCCAACTTGTGCAATGAATCCAACAATCGTTACGCTAATTCCAAATATCGGCCACTTGTTTGCCTTATGCTTTGAATTCTTTTCTCTAATGGCTCCACCAAAGAAAAAAGTAGCGACTAAATAAGCAATGAAAGCTACATAAAGCAAGTTACTACTAACGCTAGCAAAATCCATTCTGTCTCCTCCTACCCCTTGTCTTTATCTACTTGATCATGCAACGGCATAATCTTAGTTTGTTGAACTGCTTGATTTAACTCATTTTTCAAACCATACCAGTTTTTATTTGTGTGAGCGGCTAACCACAGCTCATCTCCAATCCTTTGAATCCACAAACGTCGATGATTCCAATACATTCCTTGAATGACACCGATCATAAAGATCGCACCTCCTAGGCCTAAAATCCAAAGCGTATAATCCTTTCTGACTGTTAACCCTGTTACATTTTTTGTATCTACGCCTGCAAAGGACATCTTATAATCATTTTCACCAAGTGGCTCTAGGTTCTGTTGAATAGCGACAAGTGCTACCTCACCTTTTGGATGCTCAGGTGAAAACATTTTAAACACAAAGGCTGGGTTGTTCGGTACCCGTGTTTTGGTATCTGGGTTTCCATCATCATTCAAATAAAAGTCTGGGAAATAGCTAATTAAATCTACTTTATAGCCATCCTTGAGCGTATATGTTTCCTCAGGCTTATATAAATCAACTGTTAATTGGCCAATATTTTCTTCCGTTTCTTTGTTTGTTAAATGAAACGACATGGCGTTGAATTCATTAAGCTTATAATCCACCTGGTAAATGGCATAGCCTTCATGCTTTAAAGGTTCATTTACGCGAATGCTCTTATCCTTTAATTCTTTTAATTCTGGCGTTTGTCCAGGAATACTGTCCCCTTCACGCTCGTATAGAGTCACATCGGCTTGATAGTTCTTTACAATGGCTTGATTGCCCACGCGGTCAATTGCTTGTTGAAAAACTTCTTTTTCCGTCTCTTTATCATACGTTTCGACTTTAAACGCATTGTTTTTCAAATAGTATTCCCCATCAGTACCGGGCACTACCTTTGTTTCACCTTCTCGTACCCACAGTACTTCATCAACGTACATGCCAGGTACAAACCGAAGCATAGCACCGATTAAGAAAATAATAAGACCAAGGTGATTGACGTAAGGTCCCCATCTCGAAAACCTTCCTTTTTCAGCCAATATGTTTCCGCTTTCTTCTCGAATTGTATAACGATGCTTTTTCAACTGCTCTTTCATAGCTTCATAGTCTTCATCTGCCCATGACTTCGTGACGCTAAATAAACGCTGCTTTTTCAAGAAATTGGCGTGTTTTTTTACTCTTTGATACTTTAGTGATTTATAAAGTGGAACAACTCGGTCTAAGCTGGCGATGACCAATGATATACCGAGCGATGCAATTAAAAGCATGTACCACCATGAACCATATAAATTGTGAAATCCTAGTTCATAGTAGAGTTTTCCCGTCCATCCGTATTCTTGTTCATAGTATTGAACTGCTGTTGTTCCTGGTGGTATGTACATTTCTTGTGGATAAATCGTTCCTAGAGCTGATGCTGCAAGTGTAAGGATAATAATCCAAACACCTACCTTTACTGAGGAGAAAAAGTTCCATATCTTATCAATGATTGTTTTATTGTATGTTTGTGAGCGCCTTGCACTACCCTCATATCGCATATCAACCAGTTGCTTTGAGGACTCTTCATTCAGCGGCTTCCCACACGCTTCACATAATACGGTTCCTTCTTTGTTTTGATGACCGCATTCACATCGTATTTGTTTCATAGCAAAAACTCCCTACGGCTTAATTAATTCCATGTACTCTTGAATTCGTTGTTCATCTAACCCTCCAATAAACACATCGACAATCTTTCCATTCTTATCAATTAAAAACGTAGTTGGTAACGGGTCTACACCGTATGCATGGAGAACTTGTGAATCCCTGTCCATTAAAATCGGAAAGGATAATCCATAGCGGTTTGCAAACTGCTTAACAGCAACATCTGTTTCATCAACATTTGCAGCCAAAATTTCAACACCTTGGTCTTTATACTTCGCGTATTGTGCTTCCATTACAGGCATTTCTTTTTCACAAGGTTTACACCACGTGCCCCAAAAGTTTAAAAAGACGCCTTTTCCTTTGTAATCCGACAGCTTATGTTCATTCCCCTCTAAATCTTGGAGAACAAAGTTAGGAGCCTGGTCACCTACTGAAAATGCTTGCTTGTCAGCTATAAACTGCGTATATAGAGTATAGCCCACAGCAACTAATAAAATAGTTAGAATCGTAGTACGAATAAATAAGCGACGTTTTTTCATCCCAATCGAACTCCTCTAAATCGTTTTCATTATGCGTTTTCTTACAATTATAGCATTTTTTCGCATTAGTAAAGGTAAAAATATTATGAAGGTTATGTGACACAGCAACGCTTTCAACAAAGAATGGACAACTCATTTATTTATAATTTATGCGCTTACATCTTTATTCATAAAAAAGCACGTTTAGCTGATCGAATGATCTACCAGCTAAACGTGCCTTGTTATACTTACTTACCTGTTTGTGCTTTCGTATACAGCTGCTTTACTTCATGAGCCGTTAATTCTCTTGCTTCTCCTGCGTTTAAGCCTCTTAAATCTAAATTTGCATAGCGTTCGCGCTTTAATTTTAAGACAGGATGACCAATCGCTTCAAACATGCGACGCACTTGGCGGTTTTTACCTTCATGAATCGTTAGCTCTACGATGGCTGTTTGCTTTCCTTTATCAATAGACAGAACTTTTGCACGCGCAGGCGATGTTTTTCCGTCTTCAAGCATAATACCTCTCTGTAGCTGTCTGATTTTTTCACGCGGTGGAATACCTTTAATTTTTGCTACGTACACCTTATCAATTTCGTACTTTGGATGCGTCAGCAGGTTGGCAAATTCACCATCATTTGTTAAAAGAATTAGCCCCGACGTATCATAATCTAAGCGCCCAATTGGATAGATACGTTCTTCAACGTGAGGGAAAAAGTCCACAACCGTTTTTCGATCTTTATCATCCTTCGCTGCTGAAATAACGCCTCTTGGCTTATATAACATAAAATAGACGGGTTCTTCGCGTTCTAATGGTACACCGTCCACTTCAATTTTATCGTTAGGTCCTACCTTTGTTCCTAGCTCTTTTATTGCTTTTCCGTTCACCGTTACTCGTCCTTGCGTAATAAGCTCTTCAGCTTTACGCCTTGAAGCAACACCCGCATGAGCAATTACTTTTTGTAATCGTTCCATTTATATCTCACCTCTTGTAACATCTTACTTGTTTACTCTCTAATATACAAGCCTGTACAGCAAATAGCTATTAATTTTCTCATGCAAAAAAGAAAGCATGTCAAGCCTGCTTTCTTTTACCTTTATTATGACCCAAAAACAAGAATAACAATTACCACTGATGCGACAATGCCTACTAAATCCGCTAACAAGCCAACCTTTAGAGCATCGCCCATTTTTTTTATGCCTACCGCTCCAAAATAAACGGTTAAAATATAAAATGTAGTATCAGTACTTCCCTGCATAGTAGAAGCTAATCGTCCAATAAAGGAATCCGGCCCATACGTTGCAATTAAATCGGTTGTAATACCCAAAGCGGCAGTTCCTGAAATTGGCTTGATTAAAGCAAGTGGTACTATATCAGCTGGCACGCCAACTGCATCTAAAAATGGCTTCATAAAGTTTAAAAAGAAATCTAAAGCTCCAGATGCTCGAAAGATTGAAATACTTACGAGCATCCCAACGAGATAAGGAATAATAGAAAACGCAATTTGTAGTCCATCCTTCCCGCCTTCTACAAATCGTTCATAAGTTGGGATTTTTTTATATGTTCCATATAAAAGGATACAACCTACAATAAGAGGGATAAACATAATGGAAATTTGATTCAATAAGGTCATCTACGCTCCCCTCCTTTTCTCATACGGCGATGGTAGAAATAACGATCAATGATAATGGCTCCCATTGTAGCAACAACCGTTGCAAGAAGTGTCGTTCCTACAATCTCTGTGGGATTGGCGGAATTATACGTGATACGAATGGCAATAACAGTTGTTGGGATTAATGTTAGACTGGTTGTATTGAGCGCTAGCAAAGTAATCATTGACCTACTCGCTTCATCCTTATTACCATTTAGCTGTTTTAACTGTTCCATTGCTTTAATCCCAAGCGGTGTCGCTGCATTACCAAGCCCAAACATATTAGCCATCATATTAGATAGTATATATCCTAAAGCAGGATGATCTTTTGGAATGTCAGGAAACAACCTCCCAATAATAGGACGAAACAACTTGGCTAATTTCTCCAATAATCCAGCGTGTTGCGCAATGTTCATAATGCCTAGCCAAAATACCAATACACTTATTAAACCAATACTGATGGTAACCGCTTCTCCTGCCCCTTGAAAGATTGCTTTATTAACCGCATCCATCTTTCCATTAATGATCGCAAACACAATTCCAATAACCGTTAGCAACATCCAAATGACATTAACCATCTTATCGTGCTCCCGGATAAACGAAAAATAAGTTCTTTACCTTAGTGAAAAATCCCTCTTCTTTCTTTTGCTCATTATGGAAGTAAATCGGTATATTCCCTATTGACTCACCATCTTGTGTCACCTGTAACTCTCCTACAACGCTTGGAACAGGCTTTCCTTCTTTCCACTCTTTTTGGGGTTTAATTAAAATCGTTTTCAACTTAATGGTTTCTTGCTCATCTTTTGTTAATGGATATATAACATCTCTTTTAATTTCAAGCTTCTTTTTATAAAATGAATCTTCGATGCCTTTCAGCTCTCCTTTTGGAGCCAAGCTTGTCATTTTATAATTATCAAAAGCCTCTTCGTACATAGAAATGTGATCATTCCAATCACTAGGTGCGTTAATTGTAACAGCAATTAAATCCATTCCATTTTTTGTGGCCGTCGTTACCAGCGTTCGCTTTGCTAACTTTGTATATCCCGTTTTACCACCTGTGCAATATGCATATAAGCTTGTCAGTAATTTATTTTTATTTTTCCACACGCGGTCCCACTTTTCTTCTGGATGAGCGGTTCTGTAAACTTTTGTTCCTGAAATTTCTCGAAACGTTTTATTATTCATTGCGTAGCGCATCAAGATCGCCATGTCATAGGCTGTTGAACGATGATTTTCATGATTATCTAGTCCATGAGGATTTTGAAATGTGGTATTAGTCATTCCAATTTCATTTGCTTTTTGATTCATTAAATAAACAAATCCCTCTTCGCTGCCCCCTACCATTTCAGCAATCGCTACAGCTGCATCGTTTCCAGATCTCATCATAAGTCCATATACCAAGTCTTTGAGCTTAATTTTTTCACCCTCAATTAAGTAAATGGATGACCCTTCTACTCCCACTGCTCGAGAGCTAACCGTTGTTGTTTGATCAATTTTGCCAGATTCAATCGCTAAAATAGCGGTCATAATTTTCGTAATGCTCGCTATGCGGCTAATCTCATCAGCATTTTTCTCATATAAAACTCTTCCAGACTTTTGTTCAATTAAAATTGCACTATGGGCGCTTACACCTGCTGCATATGTAGTAGGAGGTAAACTGCTTAGACCTAAAAATAAAATTATGAAACATATAATGCTTTGCTTTATTTTCCGCATGTCATCCCCGTCCCTTTATCTGTTTGTACAAGTTTATGCACTTGTTTTCATGTTATGAATTATTTACGTAAAGGCATCTTTCAACTTTTATCTTATTTGTAATTTTTTTCTTTTTTTATTCATAAAAAGAACACGATGTATACTCATCGTGTTCTTTACCAAGTGAGTTATTCTGTTTCTTGAAACGTCCGAAAAAACAAATCTGCTTCCTGTTCAGCGCCTGCTTCATCTTCTGGAAGCGGTGGCAGTTCGCTCAAGTCTTTTAAGCCGAAATAAGCTAAGAATTCTTTTGTTGTTCCATATAGAATCGCTCGGCCTGCTCCTTCTGCGCGTCCTGCTTCTTTTAAAAGCGCTTTGCCAATCAGCGTTTGAAGCGGCCTTTCAGTTTTCACACCGCGAATTTCTTCAATTTCAGCTCGCGTAATCGGTTGACGATATGCTACAATTGCTAGCGTTTCAAGCGCAGCTTGAGATAGCGATTGTGCAGGTGGTGCTTCAATTAATTTTTCCACATACGAAGCATATTCCTGCTTCGTTGCGAATTGAAACTGTCCAGCAATCTCTACTAGCTGAAGACCACGCTTCTCGTCTTCATACTCTTTCATCAGTTTATTTAACTCTATGCTCACTTCGTCTTTTGACACATCAAGAAGTTCTTGCAGCTGTTTAATCGATAGCCCCTCATCTCCCACAACGAATAGTAAACTCTCGATAGCCGCAGAAACATGTTGTTTACTCATCTTTCATCATTCCTTTCTTGATATGCAACGTATAGTTCATCTAAGTTATTGGACTGCTCTACGATGACTTTATTCTTTTTCATTAATTCTAAGATGGCTAAGAACGTTACCACAATATGATTGCGCTCAGGATAAGGAAAAAGCTTATAAAAACTTTGTTTGCCCTTTGTTTTTTGGAGTACCGATACAATTTCCGTCATTCTTTTTTCAATTGGAACGTCTTGACGGGCTACTCTTGCTTGCGCTGGCTTCTGTAACTGTTTTCGCTTCATCAACTTCTGTAAAGCACTCAGCATATCATAAAGCGAAACATCTAAATCTCCGCTATCTTGCTGCGGCGATTTTTCATCACTTATTTGCTGTAAGTTACTAGGGGCCTTTGCGTAAATATGGGTTTGTGTTTCTTCAAGCTTTTGAAGTTCAACGGCAGCTTCTTTAAATTTACGATATTCAATTAACTGCTGCATTAACTGTTCGCGAGGATCTTCTTCTATATCATCCATACTGTCATCTATATCGTCTTCATCATATGTTGGCAGTAACATTTTACTTTTAATTTGAATAAGCGTAGCAGCCATTACTAGATATTCGCTTGCCACATCTAGCTGAAGCTCGTTCATCGTATGTATATACATCATGTATTGTTCGGTAATCGTTGCTACTGGTATGTCATAAATATCAATTTCAAATCGGTTAATAAGATGCAATAAAAGGTCTAGCGGTCCTTCAAAAGCATCTACCTTCACACTATATTCCAATTCTATCCCACCAAAATTATCATTTAGTCATAAGTCGTACTATCATTAGTATAGAGGATTCTAGACACATGTCCAATATAATTTCTAGGAAAGATAGATCATTCGCCCATACCAAACGTAAAAATGAACATATGATGTCAGGGTAATAGCATTTTGATAACTCGAAGGAGGAATTCTCATGACTCACAAGCATGATTATAACGGAGGATTTTCTTTAATTATTGTATTGTTTATTTTATTAGTAATTATCGGATGCGCTTGCTTACACTTTTAATAAAATGACCCAAATGTGTTCAGTTTAGCTGGACACTTTTTTATGTTACACTGGCATTAGGAGGTTACCAGTTATGTATCCAAAACCGTATATAGATTATCTTGTTTATTTTCATACAAACAGAGATTATTTCGAATGCCATGAAGTACTAGAAGAACATTGGAAAGTCGCTGATCCTAGGCATCGAAATGTTTTATGGGTTGGGCTCATTCAAGTTGCCGTTTCGCTGTATCATCATCGTCGAAGTAACTACGTAGGTGCTGAACGTACGATGAAAAAAGCAATTTCAATTCTTGATGCGCACCATCAAGAGCTATTTCAGATTGGTTTACAGCCAATCGATTTAATCAGCATACTCAACAAACATTTGCGCTTAATACAGGCTTCAAAACCGTATCAAAGCTTAAATATGCCAATTGTAGATGAACACCTTGTTCAGCAATGCCATGCACACCCTTTAGCTCAGACATTCGGATGGCTTACACCATCTAATTTGCAGGATGAACACCTTATTCACCGTCATAAGCTCCGTGATCGAACAGCTATCATTGCAGAGCGGGCAAAGAAATTACGAAAAAGCAGAGCTTCTCGTAGTTAAGACTACTGCAGCTCTGCTTTTTATTGTTCACTTTGACATTTTTCATAAAACGGTGCAATTAACTCACTAGGCTTAATTTGAGCATTAGAATACATCTGCTGAAGTGCTTTAATCATTTCTTTTCCGATCCCCTGCTGGCGATGAGATGGATTGACACTCACATGTTGAACCTCAACTAAATCTTGATCAATAATTGAAACTCCAACAATACCGATAAAGTCTTCTCCCTGTTTCCATAAATATAGCTGGCGATTTTCGTTTTGCTCATAATCTTTCATCGTTTGCTGAAGTTTTTTTAAATCCTTTTCAGTTGGCACAAACGACAGAAGACCCATAGCAATTTTTTCATGACTTCTTTTATAGCGAATAAGCATAAAATTCTCCCTCGTTCTCAAACTTTCCTACGATGTGTTCGTTAATTCTAATGCTTTTATCATACAAAATTTATGAAATAATAGCAACACCGCTGTAAATTCACATAAAAAGAGCGACATGTAAAGTTGATTTCACAACTTACAAGGCGCTCTATTATCACTCTTTTCAACCTAATGTTGAATTGTTACAGCATGAGAATATTACTCTTCCCACACCTTAACTTCTTTCATCACATCACCGTTACGCATCTTCAATACTGTATCTAACCCTTCTGTTACTTTACCAAACACAGTATGAACACCATTTAAGTGTGGCTGTGGCTCATGTACGATAAAGAATTGACTTCCGCCAGTATCTTTTCCTGCATGAGCCATTGATAATGAACCAGCTTCATGCTTATGAGGATTACCTTCTGTTTCACACTTAATTGTATACCCAGGACCGCCAGCTCCTGTGCCTGTAGGATCTCCACCTTGTGATACAAATCCAGGGATAACGCGGTGGAACGTTACGCCGTTATAAAAACCTTCAGCTGCTAATTTTTCAAAGTTTTCAACTGTTCCAGGCGCTTCATTTTCAAATAAATCAATTAGAATTTTTTCTCCATTTTCCATTAAAATGCTTGCTTTTTTCATGTATAAAACCTCCAAATTATGTATTTCAACACTTATGGTTGTACATAAGTAACTATGCACGCTTTAACAATGTTTCATCTTATTGTACTATAAGTGAATATCTAAATTC
Source organism: Priestia veravalensis (assembly GCF_001457055.1). Classification (NCBI taxonomy): domain Bacteria; kingdom Bacillati; phylum Bacillota; class Bacilli; order Caryophanales; family Bacillaceae; genus Priestia; species Priestia veravalensis. The sequence continues at coordinate 335,545 of NZ_KQ758627.1, forward strand.
AATGAATCACTTTTCTTCAATCAATTAGTGAATTTTTCTTTTTTTGAAACTTTCTTGTTGTCTCTTCGTTTAATAAGTAGCGCGAGATGAAACTATCGCATTATCTAAAATCGTATTATAATAGGATATGGTTAAAGGAGGAAAAAATTATGAAGCCTTATATAAAAATAGCTTTGCTTACTATGAGCTTGATTTTGTTTTTAACAGCGCCAATAAAAAGTCTTGCAGACGCAGCTGTAGGTGACGTCATTGTTACTTTAGGAGAAGATTTAACAATTGCGCAAAAAGAAAAAGTATTAAAAGACCTTGAAGCACCAGATAATGCGCAAACCATTACTGTGTCTAACGCAGAAGAACATGAGTATTTAGGTGACTTTATTCCAAAAGCAACCATCGGCTCTAGAGCGATTTCATCTTCAAGCATTACGCTTACTGCAAAAGATTCAGGCTTAAGCGTAGCCACCCAAAACATTACATCCATTACGGATGATATGTACCTAAACGCGTTAATGACTGCAGGTGTAAAAGACGCTGATATTAAAATTACTGCACCTTTTGAAGTATCAGGTACTGCCGCATTAACCGGAATTATGAAAGCCTATGAAGTACAAACAAATAAAAAAATACCTGAAGAGGTTAAAAAAGCGGCCAATGAAGAGATGGTTCAAACAGCTGAACTTGGTGAAAAAGTAGGAAAAGAAAAAGCAGCTGAATTTATGGCAACAATAAAAGAAGAAATTGCCAAAGAAAATCCACAAACAAAAGATGATTTGCGTGCTTTAATCGAGCGTGTAGCCAATGATTTAGGCATTAGCCTAACAGACTCTGAGCTGAACACACTCGTTGACTTTTTCAATCGTTTAAAAGACTTAGATATTGATTGGAATCAAGTTAAAGATCAATTATCAGCTACTAAAGAGAAAGTCACAACATTTTTGCAGTCTGAAGAAGGACAGTCATTCCTTGATAAACTAAAAAACTTCTTTATTAGTATCATTGATGCTATTAAAGCTTTATTCTCATAAAAAAACGGTTGCCTCTAAGGCAACCGTTTTTTTACTTTTTTAACGCAACGTTATACTTTAAATCATTTTTAATAATATCTTCATATGTTTCACGTTGTACAACTAACTGAGCATCTCCATCTTCAACAAACACGACCGCTGGTTTAGGCAAACGGTTATACTGACTCGCCATTGAATAACCATATGCACCTGTACAGAACATCGCTAGAATATCACCTGGACGTGCTGTTGGCAACGACAAGTCCCACATTAGCATGTCTCCAGATTCACAGCATTTCCCAGCAATCGATACAAGTTCATCTTTCACATCATTCATTCGATTCGCAAGAGCAGCTTCATACTTTGCTTGATATAATGCAGGACGGATATTATCATTCATCCCCCCATCAATTGCAACATATTCACGAATATTCGGGACATGTTTGCGTGAACCAACAGAGTAAAGTGTTGTACCTGCATCTCCTACGAGTGAACGGCCAGGTTCAATCCAAATTTCAGGAATTGGAACATCTAGTTGAGCTGATTGCTTTTTAACTTCTTCAATAATCACTTCTACATATTCGGAAACAGGAATAGGCTGATCTTCCTCTGTGTAGCGAATTCCGAACCCTCCCCCAAGATTAAGTACTTCCGGTACATAGCCAATTGTTTCCTTCCACTCTTTCATTTTTGAAAAAAGCTTCTGAGTCGCCATGACAAATCCTGTTGTTTCAAAGATTTGTGAACCAATATGGCAGTGAATTCCTAACAGGTTAATTCCACTGGTTTCCATCACAGCTTTAATTGCTTCATCAGCTTGACCATTTTGCAAATCAAAACCAAACTTTGAATCTTCTTGTCCTGTGAGAATGTAGTCATGAGTATGAGCTTCAATACCTGGTGTTAAGCGCAATAATACAGGCATCGTTTTGCGATACTGTTCTGTTAGTTCTTGTAACAGCGCAATCTCATAAAAGTTATCTACAACAATGCACCCAATATCTTCTTTAATAGCCATCTCTAACTCAGCTCGGCTTTTATTGTTTCCATGAAAATGAATCCGTTCTTTAGGAAAATTAGCCGCCAGCGCCGTATAAAGCTCTCCTCCAGATACAACATCTAAGGACAGGCCTTCTTGGTCTACCACTTGTACCATCGCAACGGTCGAGAAGGCTTTACTTGCATATGCTACCTGTGCTTTTATATTGTGTTTTTCAAACGTTTCTTTAAACCCTCTAGCACGTTGACGAATTAAAGCGACATCATATACGTAAAGAGGCGTTCCAAACTCTTTACCAAGCTTAACCGCGTCTACACCACCGATTTCAAGATGACCTTGTTCATTAATGCGACTTGTACCATGTAAAAACATCCTTCTACCCCGTTCCTTTATATATTGTAAAAAAGACAGCTGACAGCATAAAGAGCTGCTAACTGTCTAAAAATTTATTATTTTACATAATTAAAACAAATCTATCACATTTTTTTACAGGTTTCAACTACATATTGCTAAATAAACAAGAGATGGCTACCAGATTTACGAATCTGCTGGCTGACGATCTTTATCTTGTGGGTGTACAATGCTAGGTCTGGATTTCGCAGACGGTACCGCTGGGCGAATAATAATCTGAAGCAGCGCTTTAGGATTAAATGGCATAAACGGCCATAGATAAGGCGTGTTCAACGACTTTAAGCTCACGAGATAGATTAAATACAGCGTAGACATAATAACAAATCCAGGCGTGTGAAAAGCAGCTACACCTATTAAGAGCATTAAACGAATTATTTTATTCGCAATGGCCAATTCATAACTTGGAGTAGCAAATGTACCAATTGCTGCTACCGCTACGTATAAGATTACCTCAGGTACAAAAAGTCCTACATCAATGGCAATCTGCCCAATGAGAACAGCGGCGATTAAGCCCATGGCGGTAGCTAGAGCAGTTGGTGTATGAATGGCGGCCATCCTTAAGAATTCGATGCCTAAGTCAGCTAAGAAGATTTGAATAACAGTTGGAATATTCGTTTGCTCATTGGGTCCTATAAACTGAAGTGCCGGCGGCAAAAGCTGTGGTTCTAGAACAAATAATAGCCATAGTGGTAATAAAAATACAGATGCTAAAATCCCTAATAACCTTACCCACCTAATAAACGTCCCAACAGCAGGAGATTGCCTATATTCTTCTGCATGTTGTAAATGATGAAAAAACGTAGTTGGCGTAATAATGACACTTGGTGATGTATCTGTAATTAAAATAACGTGCCCTTCTAATAAATGCGTAGCAGCTGTATCTGGTCTTTCCGTATAGCGAACCATAGGAAACGGATTAAAACCTTGTTTGACCATATACTCTTCTAGCGATTTATCTGCCATCGGTAGACCGTCTACTTTGATAGAAGTAAGCTCTTTTTTTATAATTTCCACAAGTCCAGGATCTGCAATTTCATCTATGTACCCAATTGCTACGTCCAGTTTGGAACGTTCACCTACTTTAAAGATTTCAAAGCGTAGTCTTCCATCTCGAATTCGACGACGAGTTAGTGCTGTATTGATAATAATATTTTCTGTATATCCATCGCGCGCACCGCGAATAACTCTTTCTGTATCTGGTTCTTCTGGCGAACGCCCTGGATACATCCTTACATCAACTTCAAAGCCTACTTCTTCTCCATCAATAAGTACAAAAATGAGACCTGATAAAATGGTATCCATTCCTTCATCCAGTGTTCTTAGAGGCTTAACCTGTTGATGAATTAAACGGTTTTCAATAATATCTTTTAATTTTGCCTGCTCAACTTCATTATCATTAATTTGAACAAGTACTTTGGTAATTTCAATGATAAATGCACTATCACATAGGCCTGTTACGTAGTATACATGCACTTCTCGACCTAGGATAAGAAGTTTACGAACACCTACATCAAAGCTTGTAATCATACTAGCGTTTTCTTTGTACCATTCATCATTTTGTTGAATCTTTGGGAAAATCTTTGTTTTATTTTCCACTTTGTTGCTCACGGAAGCCACTCCTTTCTAAAATCAGTTGTACAGCTTGCTCTGTAATTGGACAACCAGCTTTTACATCATCCATGCGTGCCATTTTACCAATGTCTCCAATTCCGACAACCAGCGGAACATCGAGCTCATCTAAACAGTACACCGTGTCACCATTTATTCGCCCAACCTCCAACTCTTGAATACCACTTTTATCCACACCATAATGCGTTAGTTCACCAAAGCGGTCGATTGTAACATCTACTTTGGACCATTCACTTTGATGAGTTCTAGAAGCTACCGCAATAACACCTAATACATCCATTTGTTTATTTGTCGCTACATACTTAAGCGCTTGTTCTCCAGCACCTTCGCCAACAAAGCCGCTGTCATCGAACATAACAAATACAGGATCATACGGTGCTTCTAAAATCATGCCAACAATTTCTTTACCCGTTAGAGTCGTTGGATTTCCGTAGGACTTTGAAATACATCTGCCGCCCACTTTTTTCGCAATGTACTCAATGTTTTTTCGTGCGTATTCATCTCCATCTGTAATTAAAATAACTTGCCTTTTTTTCATATCACACCTCTTATCCTTTTGGTTTAAAGATTAGCGCGATGATAAAAGCAAATAAAATAGCTGCTGAAATACCTGCCGACGTTAGCTCAAACATACCGATACCAATTCCAATAAACCCATGTTCATCTGCTTGATGCATAGCTCCGTGTAATAGCGAGTGTCCAAAGCTTGTAATTGGAACTGTGGCGCCTGCTCCAGCAAATTCGATAAATTTATCATAAATCCCAAATCCATCTAAGATTGCTCCAATTACTACAAAGGAACTCATAACGTGAGCAGGGGTAAGCTTGGCAAAATCAAGCAACAGCTGACCGATTACACAGATTGCTCCTCCTACCACAAAAGCAATAACATAATCCACAATTACCCCTCCTCAACATGTTCCATTACAACACCGTGTGCAATGGTTGGTATTGATTCTTTTTGCTGCGTCATCGTTGGGCTAAGCAGTGCTCCCGTTGCAACAACAAAGATTCGTTTTAAGTTTCCTGACTTTAATTCATTAAGCAGATGTCCATATGTGACAACAGCAGAGCAACCGCATCCACTTCCACCAGCAAATACGTTTTGGTTCGGCCGATAAACCATCAAGCCGCAATCATTATGATTCTCTGAAACGTCATACCCTTCATCTTTTAATAACTGTTTCAAAATTGGGCTACCGACGCCTGATAAATCTCCAGTAACGATCAAATCGTAGTGATCCGGAGAAATCTGTAAATCTTCAAAATGTTTTTGAATCGTATCCGCAGCCGCTGGAGCCATAGCTGAACCCATATCAAAAGGGTTTTTAATTCCATAATCCATTACTCGTCCTACAGTAGCAGAGGTCAAGCGAACAGGGCTCTTTTGTCTAGAAACAAGTGCACTTCCTGCTCCCGTAATTGTTGCAGTTGCAGTGTCTGGTTTTTGCCCTCCGTATTCAGTCGGGTACCGAAACTGCCTCTCTGCCGTTGCATTATGGCTGCTGGCAGACGCTATAATACGGTTGGCGAACCCTGCATCTACAAGCGCAGCTCCCGTTGCTAACGTTTCCATTGAAGTAGAGCAAGCTCCAAACATACAAAGAAAAGGAATTTGGTGATCTCTTGCGACAAAATTGGCCGTTACGTTTTGATTTAAAAGATCACCAGCTAAAAATAAATCTACGTCTTCATACGATAAATTCATCTTCCCCAAACATGAGTCGATGGATTCGCGCATAAGCTTACGCTCAGCTAACTCCCAATTTGCTTCTTCACAGTGCAGATCTTTATGCGTGATATCAAAGGTACTTCCTAATGGACCGTCAGCTTCTTTGGGTCCAACAGCTGTACCAGCTGCGTTAATATAAACAAGATTTTCATATACCCATGTTTGTTTTCCAGCCTTTCTCATTTACTTTCTCTCCTCTATCTAAAAAAATGTTTTAAATATATATCGAATCATTCCGACGATATAAGCAGCCACAACACCAAAAACGATGACGTTTCCAGCTAGCTTAAACATATTTGTTGCAACTCCTAAAACAAGCCCTTCACTTCTATGTTCTAGGGCTGCACTTGTCATTGAATTCGCAAACCCAGTAATCGGTACGGCAGATCCGGCACCTGCAAATTGACCGATTCGATCGTATACACCGATACCTGTTAAGATTGCTGAAATTAAAACAAGCGTTGCGGCTGTTGGATTTCCTGCTGTTTTTGTCGTGAAATCAAAAAATGTGATATAAAAGTTTTGTATAGCTTGCCCAAACCCACATATCAACCCTCCAACGATAAAAGCTTTGAGACAATTCAACACATAAGGAGGATTTGGTTGAAATGATTTTATATTCTCTTGATAGTTATCTTTTAGCTTTTGATTACCTGCCACTTATTATCCACTCCTTTTTATTGATTAACAAAATAAACCCAGTGAAAAAGCGATCCAAAAACCTTCCCCAGTACAATGGCCATTAGTAATAGAATAAGCTTTCCATCCATTCCTATTCTTTTTGTTAAGATAGGCAATACATTCAGCATCTCAGTTAGAGCAGCTGCTAGCATGCCAAAGAAAATTCCACTCGCTAACCCGATAATGCCAATAAACAGTGAAGGAACGCTCCATGTATACTGATGTAAACTACACCAACCACCAGCTACTGCTCCCCCAACAACAGCCCACTCATAAAATTGAATATATTTCATTGTTTTCGTAAGCTGCATCAACCTTGGAATAATGCCTAGCACTGTTAAAAAAGCCACAAATCCTCCACCTACAGCTAGCCCACTAGCAAACCCTACAATTATCGTAAATACGATGTTAGCGATCATCTAAATTCTTCATACTTTCTTTGTTCTCATGCATAATGACATACTGATCTAAATCCTGTTGATAATTGAACATTTCAACTTCTAAAGGGCTAGGTTCTTCATTAATTCGCTTGCGAAACACGTGGTTAAAAAAGAGAATCATGCCTAAACCAAGGCCAAATGAATAGGGGATTTGAATGACTAAAGGCTGCTTATCCTTTATTCCTGTGAGCATATAAAACAGTTTTTGATGCACTTGCTGCATGCTAACATCTTCATGAAAATTCATGACGGCCATGGCCGCACCAATAAACAATAGAAACCAGACAGCTATAAATGCGATAAAAGACGATTGTTTTTTTTTATAAACAACTTCAACAATCGTTTGAGCAGGACCAATTGTTTGAACATCAAGGTGAGGACAAGCCTTCTTTATTAATGCAATTACTTTCATTAAATCAATGATGATAATGTTACGATCACTCTTTTTCACCTTATACACGCTGAGCTGAGCAAGTTCTTTCTCAATTGATTCTTCACTTATCAAGAGAGCTAGCTGTCCAAGGTTGACCACTGCATTTGGTTCGACCTGCACACGATGTCTCATTTTGATATATAAAGTATTATCCATTTACATCACACCTACAATTCGTTATCCTCCTTGTACGTGTAGTATGTATTCACTTAAATTTTCTAATTCAAAGTTTCACAACAGACCATTAATTACCAAAAAAAAGAGCAGCAGGTTATAGATAACCTGCCGCTCTTTATTCATTCATTTGACTCTTCATTTGCTTTAAAATTTTCTTTTCAAGCCTTGATACCTGCACCTGAGAAATCCCCAATCGAGACGCAACCTCTGATTGAGTTTGATCTTTGTAATAACGCAAATATACAATGAGCTTTTCACGTTCCTCTAACTCTTCAATAGCTTCTTTTAATGCAATTTTATCAAACCATTTTGCTTCACTATGGTCAGCAATTTGATCAAGAAGCGTAATTGGGTCACCATCGTTTTCATAAACGGTTTCATGTATAGAAGACGGTGCTCGATTTGCTTCTTGCGCCATAACCACTTCTTCAGGTGTAAAATCCAAGTGTTCAGCAACCTCTGCCACAGTGGGAACCCGTCCAAGCATTTTTGATAATTCATCTTTGGCTTTTCGGATTTTATTGCTCATTTCTTTTAATGAACGGCTTACTTTCACCGTTCCATCGTCTCGAATAAAACGTTGTATTTCACCAATAATCATTGGAACTGCATAGGTTGAAAATTTCACATCATAGGATAAATCGAACTTGTCGACTGACTTGAGCAAGCCAATACAGCCAATCTGAAACAAATCATCAGGCTCATATCCTCGATTAATAAATCGCTGTACAACTGACCAAACCAACCTCATATTTTTCTGAACGATTGTATCCCTAGCATTCTGATCACCTTGTTGACTGCGCTTGATGAGGTCTTTCACTTCATGATCTTTTAAATACGGCTCATTTTTTTCCTTTTTGACCTCCACATCCATCGGCAAGTCTCCTTAATTACATAGCGCTTTACTATTTGTTAATTGTTTTTTTAAGTAGACAGTTGTTCCCGCTAAAGGCGCAGATACGACGTTAATTTCATCCATGAAGTTCTCCATGATTGTAAAACCCATGCCAGAACGCTCAAGTTCAGGTTTTGTTGTGTAAAGAGGCTGCGTAGCTTCATTAACATCATCAATTCCCACACCGTCGTCCTTAATAATAAGTTCAACCATTCCATTATCATGAAGCGTAACGTCAATGTGTACAATACCTTCTGCGTTATTGTTATAACCATGAATAATGGCGTTCGTTACGGCTTCTGACACAACTGTTTTAATTTCCGTTAACTCATCCATTGTAGGGTCAAGCTGCGTGATAAAAGCAGCCACCGTAACCCGTGCAAATGATTCATTTTGACTAAGAGCTGAGAATTGAAGGTGCATTTCGTTTTTCATCATGCCACCCCCAACTTCTGCAGCGCGTTTTGTTCACTTGGCTCAAAGCGAATAATTTTAAATAACCCAGACATATTGAAGAGGCGTTCAACCGGTGGAGAGATTGCACATACAACCATTTCTCCTCCGTTGTTTCGAACCTGCTTGTACCTTCCTAAAATAACCCCGAGACCTGAGCTATCCATAAACGTTAATTTCTCAAGGTTTAAAATTAAGTGCTGAATCGCATTTTGTTCTAACTCTTGTGTAATGCGGGTTCTTAAATGCTCTGCAGCATGATGATCTAACTCTCCACCCAATCGCACTAACAGCACATCCTGTTTTAATTCAAGTTCTATAGAAAGACTCACTATACAAACCTCCTAATCAGTCGTATAGTCAATCTTTCGCTATAGCGAAGACGTATTCCTTCTGAGTGACAAAACTAGTAGCATTTCGTCAATGTTAGTCGTTTTTTTTTAAGATGTTTGTGAAAATAGTGAAAATGTACGCTTAAATAGCTGCCAATACGAGGCAATTTCAACGTCTTCTTCCGCAACAAGTGGAGATTTGCTCATAACTTTACCATCTTTCTTGATGGTAATAGTGCCGATTTCATCACCTTTTTTTACAGGGGCATTCAAATTTTCATCAAGTTTGACTTCTGTCTTCATGTCCTTAGCTGTTGTTCCTTTTTTCGCAAGAACAGATAACGGCTCTGATGTTACGGCATTTACGTACTTTTGCTCTCCTTTATTAACTTCTACCTTTTTAATTGGTGCGTCCTTTTTATATAAAGGAGTTGTTGTATACTGACTAAATGCATAATCTAACATTTTTGTTACTTCATTATTTCGCTCTTTAGGCGTATTCGCTCCAAATACAACTGCAATGACACGCATATTTCCCTTTTTAGCAGTAGCCGTTAAGCAGTATTTGGCTTGCCCTGTGAACCCTGTTTTCAAACCGTCAACACCCGGATAGAATTTCACCAAGCGATTTGTGTTAACGAGCCAGAATTTCTTATCAGTATCTTCCCTTAAGTAATCTTCATATTTACTTGTATAATTAATAATATCTTCATATTTCAATAGTTCTTTTCCCATCATTGCCATGTCATGGGCAGTACTATAATGATCGTCAACAGGCAGTCCTGTTGGGTTTTGAAACTTTGTATGTTTTAAGCCAATTTCTTTAGCTTTCTTGTTCATCATTTCAACAAACTTATCCTCTGAACCAGCTAAGTGCTCAGCCATCGCCATTGATGCATCATTTCCAGATCCAATTGCAATTCCCTTTAATAATTCATTAACGGTCATCTCTTCACCAGGCTCTAAGAAGATTTGTGAACCTCCCATAGAAGCTGCATATTCACTTGCTCTAACTTTATCTTTGAACGTAATTTCACCTTTATCAAGCGCTTCCATAATTAAAATCATTGTCATAATTTTAGTCATGCTTGCAGGTGGGAGGGGTTGATCACTATTTTTTTCATATAAAACCTTCCCTGTATCTCGTTCAATTAAAATTGCCGATTTAGCTTGTGCCGCTAACTCCGTAGACTTTTTTTCACTCGCTAAAACAGGCTGTGTCATAAGTGAGAATAAAAAGATGACAACGAGTAGTTTCATAATATTACACTTCATCTACACAAACCTCCATTCTTTATACAAACCTATTTTTTCCACCGTTGTAAGACTTTATACTCCGCTCCAAAATAAAAAAGCACTGAGAGTTACCTCAATGCTTTTTCAATCATTTATTTAGGAATTGTATCGTATACAAGTGGAGGTGCCTCGACCGCTTCTTCACTTAGCTTGATGCTTTCATAAATTCTTTCTTTTACTTTGGCAATATCTTCTGTGTTGCTATGAATCGTTACAAGTGATTCTCCAGCCTTCACGTAGTCTCCGATTTTCTTTTGAAGAACCAGTCCTACTGCCAAATCGATTTCCGATTCTTTTGTTGCTCTACCAGCGCCTAGCCACATGGCAGCTGTCCCAATAGAATCAGCAATAATTTCCGATACATAGCCATCCGTTTTTGCTTCAACTTCCACGATATGTTTCGCCTGTGGTAATTTTGTTGGATCATCTACAAGAGAGCCGTCTCCACCTTGTGACTCTAAAAAAACTTTAAACGCTTCAAGCGCTTTTCCATTAGCTATTACTTCTTCTAGTTTTTGGCGTGCTTCTGTTAGCGATTCTGCTTTTTCAGCTAATAGTACCATGTAACTTCCTAATGTTAAACACAGCTCTTCTAAATCTTTTGGTCCTTTTCCTTGTAGAGTATCGATTGCTTCTTTTACTTCAAGTGCATTTCCAATTGCATAGCCAAGCGGTTGGCTCATATCTGAAATGACAGCCATTGTATTACGCCCTACGTTATTACCGATATTCACCATCGCTTGAGCCAATTCTTTTGCTTCATCCAAGCTCTTCATAAAAGCACCAGCACCTGTTTTTATATCCAACACGATTGCATCTGCCCCCGCAGCAATTTTCTTACTCATAATTGAACTTGCGATAAGAGGAATGCTGTTAACGGTTGCAGTTACATCACGAAGCGCGTACAGCTTCTTGTCAGCTGGCGTTAAATTTCCTGTTTGACCAACTACAGCCACTTTGTTTTTATTAACCAAATCAATAAATTCTTGCTTACTAATTTCTACATCAAAGCCTGAGATAGCTTCTAGCTTATCAATTGTCCCACCTGTATGTCCTAAGCCACGTCCCGACATTTTCGCTACCGGTACACCTACAGCTGCCACTAAAGGCGCCAGAACAAGAGTTGTTGTATCTCCTACTCCCCCTGTACTATGTTTATCAACTTTAATACCTTCAATTGCTGATAAATCAATGACATCACCGGAGTCCACCATTGACATTGTTAAATCTGCACGCTCTTGCTCTGTCATCCCATTAAAGAAAATAGCCATAGAAAGAGCACTCATTTGATAATCGGGAATGTCTCCATCTGTAAAACCTTTAACGATAAACTGAATCTCTTCTCTTGTAAGTTCTTTGCGATCACGCTTTTTTTCAATTAAATCTACCATTCTCATGTTCGTAAGTCCCCTTTAAAATAGGTTTTTGAAAACGGATTCACCATTAGTTAAAAAGCAGCTGTCACATGATATGTAACAGCTACTCCCTTTTTATGAGTGTTGTGGAATTTGTTTTACAACTTCTTTTACTAGTGCTAGGAACTGTTTTTTTACTTTTTCTGTTGTTTCAATTACTTCATCATGGTGAAGGGGCTGATCTAAAATTCCTGCAGCCATATTTGAAATACATGAAATACCTAGGACGCGCAAGCCTGCATGACGAGCAACAATTACTTCCGGCACAGTTGACATCCCCACTGCGTCTCCGCCTACAACGCGTAGCATACGAACTTCAGCTGGCGTTTCGTACGTAGGACCAGTATTTCCTACATATACACCCTCTTGAACAGCAATATTTAGCTCACTAGCTACGTCTTTTGCTAATGCACGTAGCTTTGGACAATAGGCTGTTGACATATCTGGAAAACGAACGCCTAGTTCACTGTCATTTGGTCCAATTAAAGGATTTGTTCCAAAGTTGTTAATATGATCTGAGATAAGCATTAAGTCTCCAGGATTATAGGATTCATTTATGCCTCCCGCTGCGTTCGTCACAATAATTGTTTCAATTCCAAGCTCTTTCATAACGCGCACTGGAAATGTTACTTTTTCTAAAGAGTATCCTTCGTAAAAGTGAAAGCGCCCTTGCATTGCAATGACAGGTACATCTTGAATTGTACCAATTACAAGCTGACCCGCATGACCTTCAACTGTTGATACCGGAAACTCGGGAATATCATTATATGGAATTTTTACAGCGTCCTGAACCTCATCAGCTAATACGCCTAAACCTGATCCTAAAATCAATCCAATTGTTGGTTGAATTGTCGTTTTACCTTGAATATATGTTGCTGCTGTATGAATTACATCTCGCTTCATCTTTTTCCCCACTCTCTTAATTTAGTTCACGTAAAAAACTTTTTCCAAACTGTGGCATCTTCACACCAAAGTTCTCAGCTACCGTCGCTCCAATGTCAGCAAACGTTGAGCGCACGTCAATCTCTTTACCAATTTTCATACTTGGGCTATAGGCTAACATTGGAACATATTCACGCGTATGATCTGTACCATGATGAACTGGGTCATTTCCGTGGTCTGCTGTAATGATTAATAAATCATCATCGTTTAATAACGGGAATACCTCTGCTAAACGATCATCAAATTCTTCAAGAGCTTTTCCATATCCTTCTGGATCACGACGATGACCAAACAACGCATCAAAATCAACTAAGTTTAAGAAACTTAATCCGTTAAAGTCCATTTTTAATGTGTCGATTAGCTTATCCATTCCATCCATGTTTGACTTTGTACGAAGTGATTTTGTCACACCTTCACCATCATAGATATCAGAGATTTTCCCAATAGCAATAACATCAAAATTGCTATCTTTTAATTCGTTCATGACTGTGCGTCCAAACGGCTTTAGTGCATAATCATGTCGATTTGCTGTACGTGTAAAGTTCCCCGCCTCTCCAAGGAATGGACGAGCAATAATACGCCCAATCATATATGGGTCGTCTAGCGTAATTTTGCGAGCATACTCACAGATTTCATATAGTTCTTCAAGCGGCACCACTTCTTCATGAGCTGCAATCTGTAGCACTGAATCTGCTGAAGTATAGACAATTAACGCACCTGTTTTCACATGCTCTTCTCCAAGCTCATCTAAAATTTCTGTTCCTGACGCAGGCTTGTTACCAATAATTTTACGTCCTGTCTTATCCTCTAGCTTTTTAATAAGCTCATCTGGAAATCCATCTGGAAACACGTTAAATGGTGTATCGATATTAAGCCCCATAATCTCCCAATGACCCGTCATTGTATCTTTACCCGCTGAAGCTTCCTGCATCTTTGTGTAAACTGCTAACGGCTGTTCTGCTTTTTCAATTCCTTTAATTGGACGGATATTACTTAGGCCAAGCTTGCTCATGTTCGGCATATCCAAGCCGTTACAATGCTCTGCAATATGCCCTAGTGTATCTGCTCCCAAGTCATTGTACTTTTCCGCGTCTGGTGATTCACCAATTCCTACAGAGTCCATCACAACTAGAAATACGCGTTTGTATGTAGATGATAACATCTTCATTCCTCCATCTTTGTTGTAAAATTCACTTCACTCATGAAGCTATAATAAACAATACTGTAATCGTATAGTTTCCAATATATTATAAAATTCCCTTTAAGGAAAAGTTTAACCATAATCTTTATTGGTCAGAAGTCTGACCTCCATAGTATAAAAGGTTTTTTCTTATTTGTACATAGAAAATGAAAGTGTTTTCATTTAAAGAACGACATTGCTATAAAACAATGCCGTTAACCTTTTACCTTTAAGCACGCGGATGGAATTGATTATAAACATCTTTCAAGCGTGTTTTTGTTACGTGCGTATAAATTTGAGTCGTCGAAATATCTGCATGCCCCAACATTTCCTGAACTGCTCGTAGATCCGCCCCATTTTCAAGCAAGTGTGTAGCAAAAGAATGTCGCAAAGTATGAGGCGTTAATTCCTTTTCAATACGCGCATCTTTCGCTAATCCTTTTAAAATCTTCCAGAACCCCTGCCTTGTTAGTCGCTTCCCGTGATGATTCACAAACAAAGCGTGTTCTCCTTGCTGCTTTTTCGTTAAAATTGGACGAGCTTGTGCCAGGTATGCTTCGATTGCTTCCGTTGCCATTCGCCCAAGTGGAACAATTCGCTCCTTACTACCTTTTCCAAAGCAACGAACAAAGCCCATTGTTAAATGTGCATCTTCTATGTTTAAATTCACAAGCTCTGACACACGCATTCCCGTTGCGTAGAGAAGCTCAAGCATCGCTTTATCTCGCAATCCAAATGGCGTAGACGTATCAAAGACTGACAGAAGTGCTTCTACTTCCTCTGCATTTAATACTTTCGGTAGTTTTCGTTCAAGCTGCGGTGTTTCAATATGAACGGATGGATCTTGTTCAGTCACTTTCTCGCGAAGTAAAAATTGGTGAAACGAACGAATCGATGCGATATGTCTAGCAATTGTTTTGGATGATTTTTGCTGATCTGTTAAATGCTTAAGAAAACTCACAATATGTGCTCTTGTCACAGCATTTAGATGATTTAACTGCTCAACATGTTCTAAATACTGACTATATTTCTTTAAATCCCGCTCATACGAATCGATTGTGTTTTTAGCTAAACCTCTTTCTACTATTAAATAGTGAATAAAATCTTGAACTTGATCCTTCAATTGCCTCTACTCCCCGTTTTGATAAAACATAAATAATCTTTCAATCCACGTTTGATCTTCATATACGTTCATTTGCATTACTTTCACTGCGGAGCCGCTCGGCTCATCATAACGTTTATAATCTTGATATTCTCCTGACACCCATACCATACCAAAATAAAACAATAGTGTGCAGCCTGTAAATAAAATAAACACCTTACAGCTATTATATACTAGCTCAACCCATGATTTCATTAGACATATCCTCCAATTTTCAACACTATTAAAAGATATGCCAATCTGGACATGTTTTATACCTACTTTACCTTGCCTAATTCAACGCTAACTTATGTTAATAACTTACAAATATGTTAAAATACATTTATATTGCTGAAGGAGGTGAAAAAGCTGACTACCACTATGCTATTACTGATTGCTTTAATATCAACCGGAATATGGTATGAAGTATCTCGCGAAACGATGAAATCCTCTAAAGAAATAAATAACTACAAGCTTATTACGCTACTATCTGCGGGTACTCTACTAGCAATACCATTAACGATTTCACTTTTTTACAATCTTCCATTCCATTAACTCCGTATGACTAAGCTACGCGTTCGTAAATACAGCGCCGAGCTTAGTCATTTTCATAAAAAAACAAAAACCTTCTCCCAAAAGGAAAAGGCTTATTTCACTCGTCTTTGTTTTCATCTTCGCCTTGACAACGATGACAAATGCCATGAAACGTCAAGCGATGATCTTTAATTTTAAAGCGCCACTGCTTTTCAACAATCTCTTCTACATCTTCAAGCAAGTCTTCTTGAATTTCGTCCACTGATCCACATTCGATACAAACTAAGTGGTGATGAAAGTGTGCAGCTCCTTCTTGACGAAGGTCATAGCGAGACACGCCATCACCAAAGTTTATCTTATCAACAATTTTTAATTCTGTTAGTAATTCTAAAGTTCGATAAACAGTTGCTAAACCAATTTCCGGAGACTTTTCCTTGACGAGGAGATACACATCTTCGGCACTCAAATGATCCTCTTCGTGTTCAAGGAGTACTCTTACAGTCGCCTCACGTTGAGGTGTCAATTTGTAGCTTGCTGAGTGCAACTGTTGCTTTATTCGCTCAACTCGATTTTCCATAACATTCCCTCCCTCGCCATTCACTCATTTATTATATCAAATGTCGAAGGGGTGTCAAAATAAAATTATTATAACGTAAATAAAAGAATGTTTTTAAAATAAGAATAACTATTATTTATTCACTAAGCTCATCATTGTTTTCATTAATGTAGGAGAAACATAGCCTTCAATTAAGGATGCACATGCAATTAAAACAAATACTCCTACTAAAATACCGCTGTAACGAAAGAACGAAGCAGCAACCTGTTCCTTTGCTCCCTTAAAGAACTGCTGACGAATAAGCTTTAACGAAAACGCCACGGAAGCTGTTGTTAAGATTAAAAACGCAGGTATTAAGAAAATGTTTTGTGGCATTACCGACACAAAAGATAACGCAAAGCCGGAAAGTCCCATGCGATTTACTAAAAAGCCAACCGTAAATCCGATCACCATTCCTTTAATAAAAAGTAAGATTAACACGACTGGTAAGCCAATGATAGCTATACCCAAAATCCAAATAAGCCCGAGGTATTTTACGTTATGAAAGAAGCTTTGCTGAAACATTTCGGTACTCGTGGCCACTTCTCCAGTTTTAACAAGGCCAAAGAAACGGTTTAGGTAAAAATAAAGATCGTCTTTTTGATCGACTGTTAAGCTATTTACCACGATAGCTCCAAAGATAATCCCCATTAAAAACAGCACCGTGACAAATAGATAAATTGAACTGTTATCGCGCAAGTGCTGTGTATAAGCACGCTTAATCCACATTTTTCTCATCGTCTTCCCCCTATCAATCACTCGATAGAGTATATGATAGATTCAGCGTAACTATGACAGAGATTATTCTACTTTTTATAGTAGAAACGAATGGTAGTTACTCACCTAGCGCACTTCTAAGCTGTAAATATTGAACTGCGTACGCTGTTTTTGCATCGTAAATTTCATTTGTTTGAATCATTTGAAGCGCTTCTTCAATGCTTGTTTCTATCACTTCAACAAACTCATCCTCATCCAGGCTTGCTTTTGTTTCCATAACCTCTAGCTTCTCGGCTGTATAGAGATGTACAAGCTCATCTGCAAATCCCGGTGACGTATAGAAGGAAATAATATGTTTCAGTTCTTTACATGTATAACCCGTTTCTTCTTCTAGCTCACGTTTAGCTGTGACGATGGGCTCTTCACCTTTTTCAAGTTTACCTGCTGGAATCTCGACTAGGACTCGATCCATTGCTTTGCGATATTGTTTGACCATTACTAGCTTATGGTCAGCCGTTAATGCAATAACAGCAACTGCTCCAGGATGCTTAATAACTTCTCTCGTACTCGTTTTCCCATTTGGAAGCTGTACTTCTTCCACTTGTAAATCAATGACTCTTCCTTTAAAAATCTCTTTTTTCGCAAGCGTCTTTTCAATTAAATGATCCATTTTATCCACCTCGTTCTAAATTTAAACCCTCTACATATATTCTATCATACGACTTTTAGGAGGTAGAAGAAATGAAAGTTTATGTAGAGGGTAAACAAGTGATTTTAGTAGGAAAAGCATGGGAAATCCGCCAAAAGCTAAAAGAATATGGTACGCATTTTCAATATGTTCACGAATGGGTTTCTACTATTTCAAACGAACCTAAAAAGATAATAAAAAGTTAAGCAGCGCTAGCAAAGCGCTGCTTTTTCTGTGCCTCTTTGAGTCAATTAGTTGAGTTTATAAAATTATCCAGGCTACAATATAATAGATAAAACGTATTCCAAAGGAGTGGATAGGATGAAAAAGAGGCAGCTAGGTTCCTCCAATCTATTGGTTAGTGAAGTTAGCTTGGGGTGTATGTCGCTAGGAACGGATGTTAAAAGTGCTCAGCGAATTATAGATGAAGCGGTTGATCTTGGTATCAATTATTTTGACACCGCTGATTTATATGACTTCGGTCTCAATGAAGAGATTGTTGGTCAAGCGCTAAAACCAAAGAGACAAGATATCATTTTGGCTACAAAAGTAGGAAACCGCTGGAATGACGTTGAGGACGGTTGGCGTTGGGACCCATCGAAAGCATACATAAAGGATGCCGTAAAGGAAAGCTTACACCGATTAAAAACCGATTATATTGATTTATATCAACTGCACGGAGGCACAATTGAAGACAACATTGACGAAACAATCGAAGCGTTCGAAGAGCTAAAAAAAGAAGGACTCATTCGTGAATATGGGATTTCGTCTATACGCCCAAACGTTATTCGTGAATTCGTAAAAAAATCTTCAATCGTTAGCGTAATGATGCAGTATAGCCTATTAGACCGTCGACCTGAAGAAAGCGTGCTTCCTCTTTTAAACGAATATAACATCAGCGTGGTTGCAAGAGGTCCCGTCGCAAAAGGTTTGCTAACAAATCGCGCTCAAGAAAAGCTTGCTACAAACGAAGCAGGTTATTTAACTTATACGAAAAAAGATTTGGAACAGCTTATACCTGCTCTACAGGGCGTTGATTCAGACTTAAATCACGCAGCGTTAAACTACTGCCTTTATCATCCTGTTGTTGCATCAGTAGTAGCAGGAGCAAGTAGTCCAGCTCAGCTTCGAGAAAATGTACAAGCTGTTGAAAAGCTCCCTTTAAGTGAACTACACTATGAAAAGCTTCAATCATTAACTAAAGCAAATAAATACGAAGCACACCGCTAAATAAAAGCTCTTGCCTTATCGGCAAGAGCTTTTATTTAAATTCATTCCATTTTAAATCACTTTCATTAAATAGTTCTTCAAATGATTTATTTTTTTCTTTTTCCTTTCGAGCGCGCTCTTTCTCTTTTTGCTCTTCCTCAATTCTCTGCTCTTCACGCTTCGCGAGCGCATGTTTCTTTGCTTGAAGCTGCTTTACTAAATCGCTATTCAATTGATCTTTTAAACTAATTTGATTTTCTTGTTTCTTTTGACTGTTCTTTTGCCTGTGTTTTGCCATCATTGTTCACCCACTGCAATTAAATTATGATAGACATTTTACCATAAGCAAATATCTACAACAATTAATTAGAACGCATCCAGCTTTACATTTTCGTCTATTACTAGACCTGGAGCGGTTGATTGAATAATATCATCGACCGTATATCCTGATGCTACTTCAATTAGCTTTAGCCCGGTATCAGTTACATCAATAACAGCACGATCTGTAATAATGCGGTTTA
This sequence comes from Priestia veravalensis, assembly GCF_001457055.1. Lineage (NCBI taxonomy): Bacteria > Bacillati > Bacillota > Bacilli > Caryophanales > Bacillaceae > Priestia > Priestia veravalensis. The sequence goes on from NZ_KQ758627.1 coordinate 354,970, forward strand.
CAACACCTTGACCTGTTAAAGGGAGCGTGCATTCTTTTAAAATCTTTGGTTCACCTTTTCTTGTCACATGTTCCATGATAACGATAATGCGCTGAGCTCCGTGGACAAGGTCCATAGCTCCACCCATACCTTTAATCATCTTTCCTGGAATCATCCAGTTTGCTAAATCACCGGTCTCCGAAACTTCCATACCACCTAAAATCGCTATGTTAATATGGCCACCACGAATCATTCCAAACGACTCAGCGCTATCGAAATACGCTGCTCCATCGATAGCTGTTACGGTTTCTTTACCGGCATTAATTAAATCTGGATCGACGTCTCCTTCTTTTGGATAAGGTCCAATACCTAACAATCCATTTTCCGACTGAAGTACCACCGTTTTATTGTCTGAAATATAATTTGCAACAAGTGTTGGAATACCAATACCTAAGTTTACATAAAAGCCATCCTGAATTTCTTTTTCTGCTCGCTTTGCAATTCGCTCTCTTACATTTACACCATTTTCAATCATCATAACCGCTCCTCTCGTTATTTTTGAACCGTTAAGCGTTCAATACGTTTTTGCTGCTCGCCAACAATTAAAGACTGAACATAAACACTCGGTGTATGAATCATATTTGGATTTAATTTACCTGTTTCGTGAAGCTCTTCTACTTCAGCAATTGTCACTTTACCTGCAGCTGCAATCATCGGACTAAAATTGCGAGCTGTTTTATTGTATATAAGGTTTCCCATGTAATCAGCTTTCCAAGCTCTTACTAAGCTGACATCTGCCACCAATGCTTCTTCTAATAAATACTCTTTGCCGTCAAATGTTCTTGTTTCTTTTCCCATCGCAATTGGTGTGCCAACTCCTGCTGGTGTATAAAAAGCTGGAATCCCTGCTCCGCCAGCACGAATCTTTTCTGCAAGCGTCCCTTGTGGTAAAAGCTCTACGTCAATCTCTCCTGATAGAACTTGACGCTCAAATTCTTTATTTTCACCGACATAGGAACCTATCATCTTTTTAATTTGCTTATTTTTTAATAATAATCCTAGTCCCCACTCATCAACTCCACAGTTATTGGAGATAACCGTTAAGTCTTTTACTCCCGTTTCGACTAACGCTAAAATGAGATTTTCCGGAATACCACAAAGACCAAATCCTCCAACCATAATTGTTGAACCATCTTTTACTGGCTTAACTGCTTCAATAAATGATGTATGTACCGGTTTCATACATAACCCACCCCTTCGATTTTTTGAAAACGCTTACTATTTTATTATAGAATATTTAGAACTTTTTTAAAATATATAACTAGCAATTATAAGTAATTATTTTTTCGTTCGAAAAAGTTATAGGTGTTTTGCTATACTATATGCCTACTTTTTAAGAACGTTCACTTCATTTGAGAATATATGGCATAAAAAAAAACCATGAATGCTAAAATAGCTTCATGGTTTTTTCAATATTATGGACGTTCTACTAATGTAGCAACCCCTTGTCCGCCACCAATGCATAACGTTGCAAGGCCTAGCTTCGCTTCACGTTTTTGCATTTCATGAATAAGAGAAACTAACACGCGAGTTCCACTAGCTCCTATTGGATGACCTAGTGCGATTGCTCCACCATTAACATTTAATGTTTCTTGGTTAAATTTAAGCTCACGATCAACAGCAATTGACTGTGCTGCAAAAGCTTCGTTTGCTTCTACTAATTCAACATCTTCTAAAGATACCGCTGCCTTTTCCAATGCTTTTTTTACAGCGCTTACTGGGCCGATTCCCATAATGCTTGGGTCAACACCAGCACTTGCATTGGATTTAATTGTTACTAAAGGTGTTAAGCCTAGTTCGTCTGCTTTTTGACGGCTCATCACAACAACCGCTGCCGCACCATCATTAATACCAGAAGCATTTCCAGCTGTTACAGAACCATCCTTTTTAAATGCAGGACGTAACTTACCTAAGCTTTCTGCTGTTGTACCAGCACGTGGAAACTCATCGCGATCAAAAATGGTTACTTGACCTTTGCGTCCTGGTACTTCTACCGGAACAATCTCATCTTGGAATCGTCCTGATTCGATTGCAGCCTCTGCTTTTTGCTGACTAGCAGCAGCAAAAGAGTCTTGTTCTTCACGCGTAATGCTATATTTATCACATAAATTTTCAGCTGTAATTCCCATATGATAATCGTTAAAAGCACACCATAGTCCATCTTGAATCATACTATCAACGACTTTTTGATCTCCCATTTTGAATCCATTGCGAGCATTCTTTAATAAATATGGCGCTTGGCTCATATTTTCCATTCCACCCGCTACGATAACTTCAGCATCACCAGCAAGGATTGCTTGAGTTGCAAGATGAACTGCCTTTAGTCCTGATCCACACACTTTATTGATTGTTAATGAAGAAACTGTTTCTGGTAAACCCGCTGCGAGAGCTGCTTGTCTAGCCGGGTTTTGACCTAATCCTGCTTGCAAGACGTTCCCCATAATTACTTCATCTACATCATTTGCTGCGATTCCTACTTTATTTAGTGCTTCTTTAATGACTACTCCACCTAAAGTTGGTGCAGAAACATTTTGTAAGCTTCCCCCAAAGCTGCCGATTGCCGTTCTAACAGCGCTTACAATGACCACTTCTGTTTGACTCATGTCGTTAACCTCTCCCTACTGTTTGATTACTGTCACATATATGCTTATTCGACAACCAACTTAATTTTCCTATTGTAATTTCGTTTATTTTGTAAAAATTTATAATTTTTATTGAATTTAAACTTCTATCCTTTAAAATAGGTAATTGAAAGCGTTATCAAAAAGGAGGAAAATTATGTCGTTACCTTCTAAAGCAACCATCATTGAAGTAGGTCCTCGAGATGGACTACAAAATGAAAAAAAATTTGTACCAACACATGTGAAAATCCAGTTTATTTCTTTATTAAAAGAAGCTGGCCTATCAGAGATTGAATTAACTTCTTTTGTCTCACCAAAATGGGTGCCTCAAATGAAGGATGCACAGCAAGTTATTCAAGCATTCTCATTACAGCAACCTACTAATAACCGCCATATTGTTCTCGTTCCAAATGAGCAAGGCCTGACTAAAGCACTTGAAGAAAATTGTCAATCTGTTGCTTTATTTATCGGCGTCAGCAACTCGTTTAACCAGCATAATATTAACAAAACAACTGCTGAAGCTCTTCACCAACAGCTACCTCTTATGGAGAAGCTTAAAGAACGTAATGCCTACGTTCGCACATGCATATCAACTTCATTTTACTGTCCATACGAAGGGAAAATTAATCCAGACAAAACCGTAGAGCTTTGCGCACACTTTGTAGAAGCGGGCGTAACCGAGCTCAGCATTGCAGATACAATCGGGATGGCTAACCCAAAAGACGTTTTTACTCTCTTTTCAGCATTGAAACGCGCATTTCCTACAGTCCTACTAAACGCACACTTTCACGACACAAGAGGAGTAGCTATGGCTAATATTTATGCTTGCCTTCAAGCTGGGGTTACCCGCTTTGACTCTTCAGCTGGCGGGATTGGTGGATGCCCTTTCGCTAAAGGGGCAACTGGTAATATTGCAACAGAAGACTTAATTTTTATGTTAGATGAAATGGGTGTTCAAACAAATGTGAATCGCGAAAAAATTCTGGAAGCTGTTTCCTATATTGAACCCTACCTTTCACATCCAGTTTCAAGTAAGCAATACCGTCTCTATCAATTAGCTAAACGATAAGAAAGTAAAAAAGCACGGTAGAATCTACCGCGCTTTTGCTGATTGGTCAATAAATGACATTCTTGGATTTAAAATTTGCGCTGGACTTTTTAGCATGAATGTTCCAGCAGCGTCACTATAATCAATTGTCATGTTATCATCCATAAACACTTGTTTTGTTTTCTCAATAAGAATGTCACCAGCGTTTGTCGAAACAACAACGTCATCAAATTCTTTATCCGCAACAATCCAAAGTGATGTAACGCCGCTTACAACACAGCCACAGCCGTCCGTATCATATTTCAATTTTAAAAATAGAGATGAGCTTTGATCATATTTTTCAGCAACTTTTTCAAGAGCACGATTGGTAAATACAATGTTCATTCTATCGCTCCTTTTAAATAAATGTATAAACGATGCGAACATGTTTATATAATGAAGTATAATATACAATGCTCACTCCATAAACTATTACGCTCATTAGTATAGACAATGGATGAGCGCTTATCATACATAAGGAGGAATTAACTTGCCAAAAGTTCAAATCAAGGTAATGGATAACGGATCATTTCGAGTGACTGGTGATGTTGAATTAATTGATGCTGAAGGTAATAAGTATGAAACGAAACCCACGTTTTCACTATGTCGATGTGGCATGTCACAAAAGATGCCCTTTTGTGACGGAAATCATAAAGGTAAATTTGAATCTTGCGTGCGTGCTAAAGCCGTATTAGACGAGTAATCTTTAAGCGGTTCAATTATTAATAACTCCTCTGTATCTGGACTAGCTGCAGATTTAGGTCGATCCGGATATAACGCTGCAAAAGGGGCAATTACAAATCTTACTCGAACAATGGCTATCGGTTATGCACGGGACGGTATTCCTGTTAATGTTATTGCACCAGGAACAATTGAATCCCCCTTCTTGACGGACTATCAGGATCAGAAGAAGGAAAAAAGTTTAGAAAAGCCTACGAATGGGTTGATTCAATGGGACGTCTAGGAAAACCAGAAGAGGTAGCAGGCGCTGTACTTTTCTTGGCATCTGATGACAGTTCATATGTAACGGGAGATTGCATTACGGTTGATGGAGGTCACATCGCATACACACGGCCTGGTAAAATGCTTTATGATCCATCCTACAATAAGCTCATGCCCATTGAGGGCACTGAGCTTATTTTTTGTAAAACGCATTTCCTGCTAGTTTTTCAACTAACCATGGAGCAACCTGATAAATTGTAGAGCCAATGCCCATCCACTTTGGCAAGTTAATCTCTCGCTTGTTGGTCCCGATAGATTCAACGACTTTTCTAGCAACATCTACTGGGTCAAGCATCATATTTTTCATGCTCTTTTCGTAAGAACCTGTTTGATCGGCAATGGTAAAAAAGTTGGTTTGAATTGGACCTGGATTAACTGCAGTCACTCGCACGTTAGTCCTAGCAATTTCTAGGCGTAATCCATTTGTAAACCCTAATACGGCATGCTTTGAAGCAGCATACCCACTGGATTTAGGCGTAGCTAGCTTACCTGCTTGAGAAGCAATATTAATAATATGACCTTCATTTCTTTCTAACATAGCTGGTAATACTGATTTCGTACACGCAATTAATCCCAGGACGTTTACTTGAAACATGGACAAAATCGTATCCATTGAAGCTTCCGTTACTTCCTCAAATACCCCAAAACCAGCATTGTTAATTAGCACATCAATTTTATAAACATCTTCAAGAATTTGATTCATGACCGTTTGAACGTCACTTAGATTAGCAACGTCTAATCGATATGTACGGCAAGTAACTCCATACTTCTCACCGATTTGTTCTGATACTTCTTGAAGGCGGATTTCATTTCTAGCAACAAGGATTGGATTAGCACCTCTTTTAGCTACTTCATAGCTAATCATTTTTCCTAATCCACCGGATGCACCCGTAATTAAAATATGCTTTCCTTTAAGATTATTCATTCTTACACCTCAATTATACAAACTCAGTGCTTTTAATCTTATCTTTCTACACTTAAAAAAACAAGATTAATGAGTGTGATAAATAAAACGATCACTTTCATATTGACAACTAATTTGGCGGAGGCTTTCAAGGTAGTCTAATTGCCCTACCGTTTCAGACATCGTCAACCCTAATTCTTTTTCATACACGGATGGAAACAGGAATTTACAAACATCAAATGCAGACATCGGCTTGTTCTTTAAAAGTTGATATACTTTTTCAGCACGCTCTCTTTGCTTAGTTAGTCGTTCTGATACAAGTTTACTCACTTCTTTCACTTCATCTCCATGGCCTGTGTAGATACATGAAATAGGTAATTCAGAAAGACGACGAAGAGATGTATTATACTGAAGCATTGACTTTTTTCGTTTCTCACCTTCATGATACGGAGGCTCAATAAGCGGGTTAGATGAAATATGTTTAAGTAATACGTCTCCACCAATTAAGGTTTCGCTTTGCTGGTGATATAAGGCAATATGACTTTGAGCATGTCCAGGCACTTCAATAATACCCCAATCTTCCAAGCCTTTTATTACACTACCTTCTTGAACTTGATTGTTTAGTGATCTTTCACAAGAATATTTCATTGAATGACGTAATCCTTTTAGATATTTTCGAAATCGTTCATCTACGCCTAACTGCGTAAAGAACTCTGTGAAAAATCGGTCATACTGGTCAAAGAAATTCGGATCTTTCGAAATCCACGGCTCGTTTCTCCAATGTCCGATTACCGGTGTATCTGGTGAAAAATAATCAAGCATACCTACATGGTCCGGATGATGGTGTGTCAGTAACACTTGATCGATATCCTCTACATGTAAGCCAATTTCATTTAGCTGTTTCGTAAAAGAATTCCAAGCCTCTTCTGTCTTCACCCCTGCATCAATTAAAGTAATGGACTCTCCTTTTAGTACATATACATTTACATCTCCAACTGCAAACGGTGTTGGCAATGTGAATTTGTGAATTTGTTCCTTCATAACGTTGTCCCCTTCTAAGTAATGACGTTTTCTTTAAGTGTACACGATTCCAATATACATTCATACAATATGCTTTCTTTTCTGAAAATTAGATTGACAGCTATCATTTTCTCAGTGCATAATTACAACAATATGCTTATAAAATCCACTCACAGAAGACAGCTTATATGTATTAAATACAACGACTTCATACAGAACAAAAAGTATTTTCATTCATTAACAGGTATATATAAAAAGGAGGTTCATCCCTTGATGAAACAACCATTAAATATTGCTTTTATCGGCGCTGGATCAATGGCCGAAGCCATGATTTCAGGGCTAATTAGTACAAACAAATTTAAGCCCGGACAAATTCACGTTACAAATTACAGCAACGACGCACGACTTCATGAATTACGTAATCAATATAAAATTAATATTACTCGAAACATTCCTTTAATCATTCAAAAAAGCGACGTAATTGTACTAGCAGTCAAACCAAAAGACGTTGTGGAAAGCATTGAAAACATTAAGCCTTATATCCATAAGAGCCACCTTATCATTTCCGTCCTTGCAGGAGTTTCAACAAGTAGCATCTTATCTTTATTTCAACACAAAGTACCTGTTGTTCGAGCAATGCCAAATACTTCCGCTTCAATCGGTTTATCTGCAACGGCCATTTCCAAGGGGGAGCATGCTAACGACGAGCATATAAAATTAGCTGAAACTCTCTTCCATACAGTTGGAACGGTTACAGTTGTTCCCGAAGCACAACTTCATGCTGTTACAGGCTTATCAGGTAGTGGACCCGCATATGTTTATTATTTGGTAGAAGCGATGCAAAAAGCTGCTCTACATCAAGGCCTTGAGTCAGACGTAGCGACAGACTTAATTACACAAACACTAATTGGTGCAGCTCAGATGCTCAGAACATCACCAAAAAGTCCTACCACGTTACGAAAAGAAGTTACCAGTCCAGGAGGAACGACAGAAGCAGGGCTAGAACAACTGACTGACTACGAATTTCAAGAAGCGCTTATCCAATGTATTGACAAAGCTACACTTCGCTCAAAAGAATTAGGTGAAGCTATTGATGAAAAAATGATGAGCAGTCGTACATCACGTTAAGAGTTTGGGACATAACAAAATGATTGCTTCTAAAAGACGAACACTAGCTGTTCCCATCTCTTTCCCGCAGGAGTCGAGTATCCTACGCTCCATTCCACCCTGTTTCCAACATTGTTTTCACAATCAACCAAAAAACCTGAACGATTAAAAGTTATGAACTCTCAATCGTTCAGGTATAGTAAGGACTGAACTACTTATGTCTCAGTCTCTTTTACTAACTCTCCATGAAACAGTAAAGCATATAAAGTGAAATTTACTAAACCTTAGTGCTATAATGCATTTTGTTAGCAACTCGAAATAATGGAGGGATATGAAAGTGACTGCTGAATTGTTTACACCTTATCAAGTGAAAGATGTAAAGTTGAAAAATAGAATTGTAATGTCGCCCATGTGCATGTATTCATGTGAAGAGGAAGATGGCATCGTAACAGATTGGCATCTGGCTCACTATACATCACGTGCTGTTGGCCAAGTTGGCTTAATCATGATTGAAGCGACTGCGGTAACACCTGAAGGACGTATTACATCACGTGATTTAGGGATTTGGAATGACGAACATGTTGAAGGGTTACAAAAGCTTGTTAATCAAGTGAAAGCACACGGTAGTAAAACCGCTATTCAACTTGCACACGCAGGCCGTAAAGCGACGGTAGATGGAACGATTTACGCTCCTTCTGCTATTGCATTTGATGATGAAAGTAAAACACCTGCTGAAATGACAAAAGAAGATATTGAGAGAACAATTGAAGCCTTTAAAGAAGGTGCAAAACGCTCAAAACAAGCTGGTTTTGATATTATTGAAATTCACGGAGCACATGGATATTTAATTCACCAATTCTTATCTCCATTAAGCAATAAGCGCACGGATGAATACGGTGGGTCTGCTGAAAACCGCTATCGCTTCTTACAACAAACGATTAACAGTGTAAAAGAGGTATGGGACGGTCCTTTATTTGTTCGCGTTTCTGCAACTGACTACGCTGAAGGCGGATTAACTATCGATGACCATGTTACATTCGCTAAATGGATGAAAGAACAAGGTGTTGACCTAATCGATGTAAGCTCAGGGGCACTTGTGCATGCTAAAATTAACGTCTACCCTGGCTATCAGGTACCGTTTGCAGAAAAAATCAAGCACGAAGCAAACATTGATACAGGGGCTGTTGGTTTAATTACGAGCGGTCTTCAAGCGGAAGAGATTCTTCAAAGTAAACGTGCTGACCTCATATTCGTCGCGAGAGAACTACTGCGCGATCCGTATTGGCCACGCACAGCCGCCAAAGAGTTAAACACAACCATTGAAGCACCTGTTCAATATGAACGAGGTTGGTAAAAAAGTGAGGGCCTTTAGGGCTCCTCACTTTTATTCAATAGAAAAACTCGCTAGGTCAGACGCAACCAGAGTATGTTTAAATTCCTTCAGCGCCCCCTCTGCTAACTGCCTGACTGCTTCTCCTTGATATCTAGCACTTATATGAGTAAGAATTAGCTGCTGCACATTCGCTTGCCTAGCTACTTGTGCTGCTTGCTTGGCTGTAGAATGATAATAATCATAAGCCAGCTTTTCATCGCCCTCAGCAAATGTTGCTTCATGAACTAAAACGTTCGCATTCTCTGCAAGCATCGTGCTATTTTCACACATTCGCGTATCTCCTAAAATGGTTACGATTTTTCCTCGTTTGGATTCTCCAATGAATTCCGCTCCGTTAATTTCCCGCCCATCTTCTAGAAAAATAGTTTTGCCTTCTTTTAACTGCTTATAATGAGGTCCTGGTTGTACTCCAGCTTCTTTCAAACGTTCTACTTGTAGCGCACCCGGTAAGTCTTTTTCAACGATTCGATATCCGTATGACGTTACGCCATGCTCAAGCTTTGCACATTCTACTTTAAACGTATCATCTTCAAATATAACCCCTTCATTGACTTCAACAACTTGAAGCCGATACTTCAAGTGCGTTTGGCTAACTTCTAACGCGACTTTAATAAACTGCTCAATACCAGGGGGACCGTATACGGTAAGAGGTTCTTCGCCTCCTTGAAACGATCTGCTCCCCAACAAACCCGGAAGGCCATAAATATGGTCACCATGCAAGTGCGTAATAAAAATTTTCTCGATGCGACGAGGGCGAATGGAAGTATGTAAAATTTGGTGCTGAGTTGCTTCTCCGCAATCAAAAAGCCATACGGCACTTCGCTCTTGCAGAAGCTGTAAAGCAATTGAGGAAACGTTTCGTTGTTTAGCCGGTACTCCGGCACCCGTTCCTAAAAATAATAGTTCCATGTGCTTCTCCCTTTCTACTTAATTCAAACATTAATCCGAACAAAAAGCCTGTATGCACATTATACAGGCTTTTTACTTACCTATGCTACCTAATTGTTTGAAGCGCCTCTGTTAATACAGAAATAAGAAGGTTTAAATCTTCCTTTGGAATCATGAGAGGCGGTGAAAGAGTGAGCACATTGTTATGCCCGGCTACTGTTGCGCCATTCTTCCCAATAATGACTCCTTTTTCTTTACACCTTGCAATTACTTGATTCACTAACTGTATATCCAGGGGCACTTTGGAAATTTGATCAGAAACAAGCTCGATTCCTACCAGCAGCCCTTTGCCACGAATGTCGCCTACATACGGGTGTCCTTTCAATTCTTCTTTTAACTCTTTCAATAAATAGGTTCCCATCGTTTTTGAACGATTATATAAGCCTTCACTCTCCATAATCTCTAGGTTTTTGAGTGCAAGTGCACAGGCAGCTGGACTTCCTCCAAATGTGTTTACATGTCGAAAATATTCATACTGATCGCTACCTTTAAATGCTTCATAAATTTCTCGCTTGACCGCTGTTGCCGATAAAGGTAAATAAGCACTTGTAATACCTTTTGCCATCGTAATAATATCCGGCTTCACGCCATAATTCATAAATCCAAACGCTTCCCCTGTGCGTCCAAATCCACATATAACTTCATCTACAATCAATAACGCCCCGTGCTTTTCGCAAACTTCTTTTACCCCTTGCATATAGTTATCTGGTGGAATTAAAATACCTCCCCCTGTAATAATTGGCTCCATTATGACCGCAGCAATTGTTTCACTAAGCTCCCACGTCATCGTGTCATCAATCGTCTTCACCGACTGAAGCAGCTCTTTTGGTGCATCTATTTTATCGACACCTCGGTAGCTATCAGGGGGTGGAACATGAAGAAAGCCAGTTGCTAAAGGTTCGTACTTGTATTTACGCTGAGCTTGCCCCGTAGCTGACAGTGCCCCCATCGAGTTTCCATGATACCCACGGTAACGTGAGATAATTTTATAGCGCCCATGTTCTCCTCGTTGCTGATGATACTGTCTCGCAATTTTAAATGCGGTCTCATTCGCTTCTGATCCGCTATTAGAAAAAAAGATAACATATTCATCTCCTAGCATTTCATTGAGCTTTTCAGCTAATTGAATCGCAGGAGGGTGACTTTGCGTTAATGGAAAATAAGCTAGTTCTTTGAGCTGTTCATAAGCTGCTTGGGCTAGCTCTTCTCTTCCATAGCCTATATTTACGCACCAAAGTCCCGCCATTGCGTCTAAAAATCGATTTCCATCCTCATCTGTTACCCAAGCGCCCTTCGCTTTTTCTACTACCATAGTAGCTTCAGGAGAATAAGGTTTCATTCCGTGCCATACGTATTGCTCATCCTTATTTTTTAAGCTTTTATTTTTTTCGCCACTGCTAGCTTGAACCATTGCATTCACTCCTTCTGATTTTAGTAATTATATGGATGAAGAGACTTCGACCAAAGCCGAAGTCTCTCTTTTCATCTAATAAATATGCTAAAAATCAAAGCGTGATGTTATCATCTTTTTACGCGTATAAAAGTTCAATCCGTCTTTTCCATTGACATGTAGATCTCCGTAAAAAGAGTCTTTCCAACCCGAGAACGGGAAGAAAGCCATAGTAGCAGGCACTCCTACGTTGACACCTAGCATACCAGCATCCGCTTCTTCTCTAAATTGACGGATTGCTTTTGCATCCTTTGTATAAATTGTTGCACCATTTCCAAACCGAGATTTTTCAATATATTCTAACGCTTCATCTAAATTTTCGGCTCGAAGCAAGCTTAAAACGGGTGCAAACAGCTCTTCTTTTGCAATGGTCATAGTGGGCGTTACGTGATCAAAAATCGTGGCACCAAGAAAATTCCCTTCCGAATAATCTTCCATTTCCTTACGACCGTCTCTAATTAAATGAGCACCTTCTTCCACCCCGGCTTCGATATAGCCAAGTACTTTATCTCGATGCTCTTTCCGAATAACGGGCGTTAAAAGCACTTCATCCTGTAACCCACTGCCCATAATTAATTCATCTGCTTTTTGCTTCAACTTCGCAACGAACTGTTCTTTAACACCGTCTACCACTACAACAGCACTGCATGCCATACAGCGCTGTCCAGCGCTACCAAAAGCAGAGCTTATAATGTGATTCACCGCTTTATCTATATCACAATCCGGCATAACAATATGATGATTTTTGGCACCAGATAAAGCCTGAACTCGCTTGCCTTGCGCTGCGGCTTGTTCATATACATACTTTGCAACTGGTTGAGAACCAACAAAAGACACTGCTTTAATATCCGCATGATCAATGAGACCGTTGACCACATCATGTGCACCATGCACAAGATTTAATACGCCAGATGGAGCTCCAGCTTCTGTGAACAATTCAGCAATCCGAGTAGCTAATAAAGGCGTGCGCTCTGATGGTTTTAATACAAATGTGTTTCCACAGACAATCGCTAGTGGGAACATCCAAAGTGGAACCATCATCGGAAAGTTAAACGGCGTAATTCCTCCCACAACCCCAACAGGATAACGATACATTTCTGAATCAATTTCTTCTGCAATATTACTAAGCGATTCACCCATAAGTAGCGTCGGTGCTCCGGCAGCAAATTCTACACATTCAATACCACGCTGGACTTCTCCATAAGCTTCTTTATAAGCCTTCCCATTCTCTTTTACTACGAGTCTTGCAAGCTCTTCATGATGTTCAATAAGCAATTGTTGAAACGCAAACATAAGCCTTGCCCGTTTCGGAGCTGGTACATGCTTCCATGCTTTAAACGCTTCTTTTGCATTTTTAACAGCATGGTCAACATCTTGTTTAGTTGAAAGAGGTACTTTTGCAAGCGTCTTTCCCGTTGAAGGATCAATCACATCTTGAAACTGATTGCTTGTTGAGGCAACCCATTTTCCACCTACATAGTTTCTTAATTGTTTGGTATCTTCATTCACGACTGACATCTAATTAGCCCCCTTTTAGCATACAATCTTACTTTTATTATCATGAATTCTTACTTCAGATTCATTAGACAGAATGTGAAATAGAAATTCTGTCTAGTTTCACACATTGGATAGTGAAATACGAAGTAGACCTAGTAAAATGAAAGAGAGCTCATGTAAGGGATGCTTTTTCTAGCTCATCAATAGCAGTAGTAGATACGTTTAGTGCAAACAAATAGTCATAGGTCATGATCATAAATTCGATAGCCATTCGTTTTTCGTGAGCCATAAAATCAGAACCTAATAGCTTTTCCAGCTTTTCAATGCGATGATAAAGAGTCTGACGCACAATATATAAGCGCTTTGCCGTTTCTTGCTTTGATCCATTACATGCTAAATATACTTTTAGTGTTTCAAATAGCTTTGCATTAAATTTTCGATCATACTCGAGAACTGGCTGTAAATACTCCATCACCACTTCTTGTAATTCCCGCTGTTCATTGACTAACGAAATAATGCGGTACATGTGCAGGTCTTCATAAAAACAAATATGATTTTTCACTTGGTTGTGCAAAGTCATTTGAATGGAAACTGTTTTTCTAGCAGTTTCATAGCCTTTATAGATGTGATCTAAGCGTCTATTAAACTGTCCCACTCCTATCAGCTGCACCGCTAGTGATTTGTTGACTTCTTGCAAATCAACGTGGTTTATCCAACGGTTCAAACTTCTTTCTAATCTTTCCCTCCACGTAGTCACCTGACGTTTATTTAAAACAACCAGTACTAACTCTCTTTTCTTTTCTAAAATGAGAAGGTGAAAACCTTCTTGTTCAAAGATTGCTCGAATCGTCAATTTTAAGTACGTATGGTCTAGCTTGACATCTTGTATACATTGACAGCATATAACCGTTCCACCTTGGATTGGAAAGTCATGTAATACTTCTTGTAAACAATGTGTGATTTGAGATGAGGAAATTTCACCGTTTATCCACTGAACCATCCACTCTGTTTCTTGAACTCGCTTTTTTTCTTCAACATATAAGTCTCGTAAAAAGTGCTGCGCTAGAGCTGTTGCTGTTCGATCAACCGTTAACATTTCAAGTTCCGTAAAAAAATCATTGGTTGAAAGAATATATAGCTCTGCATAGCTTTCGCCTAACAGTTGAATTGAATGGGTAAAAAAGCTACTTTGATTCTTTTTTTGTTTAGTAATATGATGCTGTAATAATTGTTGTTGGGGTAAGTCTAAACAGGCTGGAAAAAGCGTTACTTCACTATGTATACGAAGCCCGGCTAAAAGTCCGGTTGATTCGCAAAGATGCTGTAAAATATCTTTTGGATCGTTGACAGAAAGCAGCATTTGATTCAGCTGCTGAGAGTAATTTTCTAAATTGGAAATCATTAAATACTGCTGATTAACTAGTAGCGCATGCAAATCTTGCGTTATTTCAACAAACGGGACTTCTTCATGAAATAAAATAATGGGAAATTCGTGTTCATTTGCAAATTCAATAACGTTTTGAGGAATCTGAGAGGTATACGTACCAAGCTCGATACAGAGCCCCGAAGCTTGACATTCAATTAGCTGTTTCAAAAATGAAAGGCATAATTCATTATCTTCCTTCCACCCTACACCAGTTGAAAGAATTAATTCATTCCCTTTTAAAAGCTCATTCACGCGAGTCACTTCCATCACGTGAACCCATTTTACCCGATTTGTGAGACCGACTTTACCTGTGATTACTTCACAGCTGTTAAAATGCTTTCTTTTTAAAACCTCATTAATTGTCAAATAAGATTTCAAACTCACACCACCCTTAATCAGTCTATCTCTTTATATTAACTTAAGTTTTCTGAAAAATAAATCATTTTATCTCTTTATACTTTTTTAGAATATAACTTGCTGCTTACATGGAATTACTCAAAAAAAAGCTATAAATCATTATGCGATTTACAGCTTCTCAGCGGCTACTTGCAGTGTTTTAAAAAAACCATGCCTTTTTTTTGCTTGCTCTTTTATTCTCTGAATTTCCTGTTTATAGAAACGTAGGTCGTGAAGTGACACTGCATTAAGCATTTCCATCTTAAGCTTATCTATTACTTTTCTTTCCTCAACTGTCATCACATCTAAATCTTTCTCATTCATCATCTCTGTTTCACGCCCTTATCATTTATAGGTATATTTAACGTTTACATTTTTGTTTCAAAAAAACTTTTATACTATACTATTTACTACAAATCCCTCCCTAACTAAACCCTTTTCCCATTGTTGTAAATGAAATGTAATAACTGTTTGTAATACGTAACACTTGACATGAATAGTAACGAAAAAAATATGAGTTTGTTTCACTTTTTTGCGCTATTTTTCAAAATAAATAAGAGTTTGGGACATAACAAAATGATTGCTTCTAAAAGACGAACACTAGCTGTTCCCATCTCTTTGATTTGTCTGAACACGTTCGTTCCATTGCGCTACGGCCACTCGCTTTCCGCGGGGAGGAACCTGAGCTTCCTCGCTGGAGTCGAGTGTCCTACGCTCCATTCCACCCTGTTTCCAACATTGTTTTCACAATCAAAAAACCTGAACGATTAAAAGTTATAAACTCTCAATCGTTCAGGTATAGTAAGGACTGAACTACTTATGTCTCAGTCTCTTATTTTATAACTGCTGAATTAATATTCCTGAAAAGTACTTTCTAGCATCCGCTGTTAAGATATGAAGCTTTTCTTTTTCAACCTTCCCTTGCTTTATGCGTTCAAACTCTAGAAATGCACCGCTCAGATTTTCTGTTACACTTTTAATAATGAAACCTTTTTCAATAAGAAAATCAATTTTTTCACGTTCTGCAACAAAATGCTGATAGTCTGACATACCTTCACCTCAATCTGTTGAAATAGTTTGGCTGGATGCGACAGGTTGAATTACTTTCTCATCAATTGAGATCACCCAATCACGGCCAACTGTAATGCCTAGATACTTTTCATCACTTGGTGTCTCAATCTCAGCTTGTTTATAATGCTTAAACCACCAATATTTAGCTAAGACATAATAACAGATAGCGCCTACTACAAATCCAACAACAAAAGAATAAGTTGATAGAAAGTAAGCACTTGTTCCACCTATAGTCCATGCAAGTAAACCAGCTATATTAAAGCCATAAAAGTAGCGATACTGCCCATTCTCTTCATATAGCTCTGTCACGTTTACTCTACGCTTTCGTAATAAGTAGTAATCGGCAAACAAGATACCAACAATGGCCGATAAAATTCCACCGACAATTAACAATGCAGGGACAATAATACCAAACAAGCTCCATGGTTGAACAATCGTCCCCACAATACCAGCGATGAATACCCCAACCCAAAATGGCACTTTAGGTCCACCAACATTTGAAAAAATCGTTGCAGCTGGAATCAAATTTGCTGAGATATTTGTTGACCACTGGGCAAATACAACCATTAAAAGTAATACTCCAAGCGCGAAGCCAGACGCGGCTTCTTGAAGCGCTACTACTGGATCATAGTTTTTCACGGCAATATAAGAGACACCACCAATGATAACCATAAATGTTTGAGTTAGCGGCAATGCCACTACACTTCCTACAAGAGCTCCTTTATTGCGTTTTACCCAGCTCCGCTCATGTGTAGGTGCTTTAATAAACCTTGAGATAGACGGAATATCTGCTGCAAGCGTTGCCCAAAACCCCATGTTACTCATAATGACTACGATAAATGCTGTAACAGCTGCCCCTCCTGTCACCGGACTTTCAATCCACCCCCATACCTCTCTACCTTGAGAAAGAGCTTGGTCCGACAGAGTCGTATACATCCAGGCTGAAACAATGATGATAACTGGGGCTGCTAGGTCCGTAAAGCGTTCAACTGCTTTAATTCCAAGCGCTGTATTAATAAGCTGTAATAATGCAAAGAGAAAAAAGCATATGAGCCAGTTATTAAACCCTGCTAGAGCATTTAAAATCCCATTCATTGCCGTAGCACCAAAGTACGTATTGATTCCAAACCAACAAGATGCTGCAAGCCCTCGCATAACGGATGGAATATGAGTGCCAATTGTTCCAAATGGAGCTCTCATATAGACTGGAAATGATAAACCATGTTCAATCCCAATATCGGCAATAATGGTCACAAATAAACCAATCGCAATTGATCCAATCACGGTTGCTACTACAACCCAGCCGAGAGATAAGCTTTGCACACCGGACCCTCCGATTGCAAATGCGGCTAATACAACCGCCATACTAACCCACATTAATGAAAAACCAAGCGTTCCAATTTTACGGTTTTGATGCGCAACAGGTAATAAATCCGGTGATTTTAAATAGCTTCCTGATTTTTTCATTTCTTGCACCCCTCATACTATTTAGTAAACGCGTTACATTCATCATGAAGGCTGTTTTCTCTCTATTTATATACATAGGGGTTGCGCTATGCTATAAGCACAGCGCAGTAGCATAATTACAGTTTTACTGGGGATTGCTGAGCTTCATTACGCTCATTAAATTTTGACCGCTTAATATACTCACCATAACCACTCTTACCAACAAATTGCTTTTCTTTAATCACAAATTCTCCTCTACACAATACTGAAACCGGCTCACCCGTAATTTCCATTCCTTCAAACGCACTATAATCAACAGCCATGTGATGTGTTTCAGCAGAAATTTTACGCTTGACAGTCGGGTCAAAAATTAATAGGTCCGCATCGCTTCCTACAGCAATTGTGCCTTTTTTCGGATATAATCCAAATAGCTTAGCAGTGCGAGTAGATGTTACGTCTACAAATTGATTAAGCGTAATCTTCCCTTTCTGTACACCTTCTGAAAATAAGATGCTCATACGGTCTTCAATAATAGGACCGCCATTTGGAATCTTTGTAAAATCATTCTTACCTAAATCTTTTTGCCCATTAAAATCAAATGAACATTGATCAGACCCAATCGTTTGTAAATCTCCATTTTTTAATGCGTTCCATAACACTTCTTGGTTCCACTTTTCACGAAGAGGTGGTGACCAGACGTATTTAGCTCCTTCAAAATTAGGTTTTTCTAAGTAGGATTCATCTAATACTAAATATTGCGGACATGTTTCACCCCAAATATTCACGCCTCGATTTCGAGCCTGAGCAATTTGATTCACCGCTTCAGCACAAGATACATGCACTACATATAGCTGTGAATCAGCAAGACCTGTAAAACAAGCTGCTCTACCTGTTGCCTCACCTTCAATCTCTGGAGGTCTTGTACGCGCATGGTAAATTGGATCTGTACTTCCTGCTTCTAACGCTTTCTTCGTTAAATAGTCAATCACGTCTCCGTTTTCAGCATGTACCATAACTAATGCCCCAAGCTCTTTTGCTTGAATAAGCGTTTGATAAAGGGTCGCATCGTCCGCTTGAAATACATCTTTATACGCCATGAATACTTTGAACGACGTAATCCCTTCATTTTCAATAATAGTAGGAAGTTGTTCTAATACCTGATCGTTCATCTCTCCAATCATCAGGTGGAAGCTATAGTCAATAGCTGCTTTCCCTTCTGATTTTGCATGCCAAGTATTAATGGCATTTTGCAACGGTTTCCCTTTATCTGTTAAGCAAAAATCAATGATAGTTGTGGTACCTCCAAACGCCGCTGCAATGGTCCCCGTTTCAAAATCATCTTTTGTGACCGTACCTCCAAATGGCATGTCTAAATGAGTATGTGGATCAATTCCTCCAGGGAAAATATAAGCTCCATTTGCGTCAACAATTTCACAACTAGACTCATCTAGTCCCTTTCCAATTGCTGCGATTTTCCCATCTTCAATTAAAATGTCTCCGCTGTACGTATCTGCTGCTGTAACGATTACTCCATTTTTCACTAATTTTTTCATAATTTGATCCCCCTATTGTGTTTGGTTATACGTCCAGTTTTTGTGCAGATGTCATCGCAAGTGCCGCTTGTCTTTCATTCCACGTCATAGGCGGCTGCTCACTCGCTACCTCCACCATAGAGATTGCTCCATCAACAGGACAGACAATCGAGCAGAGATTACAGCCCACACAATCTTCTTCTCTTACTTGCAAATACGGTTTACCTGAAGAGTCTTTCAACATATCAATACATTGATGGGACGTGTCTTCACATGAAATATGACACTTGTTACAATTAATACATGTATTGGGGTCAATTCGAGCCACAACTTTATAATTTAAATCAAGATTTCCCCAATCAGAGTATTTCGGAACAGCTTTTCCAACAAGATCGCTCACTTTTGCAATTCCTCGCTCATCAAGGTAGTTGTTTAGTCCATCAAGCATGTCTTCTACAATTCTAAAACCATGATGCATAGCAGCTGTGCACACTTGAACCCCAGTTGCTCCCATAAGCATAAATTCCACTGCTTCCTGCCAATTCGATACGCCTCCCATACCTGAAATCGGTACGTTAATATGAGGGCTTCTTGCACATTCAGCCACCATATTTAAGGCGATAGGCTTAACGGCTGGACCACAGTAGCCTCCATGTGCACCTTTACCAGCCACGTGGGGAATTGTGTTCCATGAATTGATATCCACTCCGGCTAAGCTATTGATAGTGTTAATCATACTCACTGCGTCCGCTCCGCCTCTTACAGCGGCTTCTGCTGTAACTGTGATGTCCGTAATATTTGGAGTCAACTTAACAATAACAGGCGTTTTCGCTACTTCTTTAGCCCAGTACGTTTGCTTTTCAACAAGGTCAGGCACCTGCCCTGAAGCTGCTCCCATTCCTCGCTCGGCCATGCCGTGAGGACAGCCGAAATTTAGCTCTAAACCGTCAACGCCTACATCTTCTACACGTTTTACAATTTCATGCCATTTCTCCTGTTTTGGTTCAACCATTAAAGAAGCAATGATAGCATGGTCAGGAAATTTCTTTTTGGTCTCATAGATTTCTTTTAAATTAACCTCAAGCGGCCGATCCGTAATAAGCTCAATATTATTAAAACCCGCTACGCGCTGGCCGTTAAAGCTCACCGCTGCAAACCGTGAAGATACATTTAAAATTGGATCTCCAAGCGTTTTCCAAACTGCTCCGCCCCATCCTGCTTCAAAGGCACGCTGTACTTGATACCCCGAGTTTGTAGGCGGCGCTGATGCTAGCCAAAATGGATTGGGTGATTTAATACCTGCTAAGTTTATGCGTAAATCTGCCATACTTGTTTCCCCCTCTCGTTTGTTTAAGCTGTTTCAATTGCTTCTTTCTTTAACTGAGCATGAATGCCATATGCCGTTTGCTTCCCTTGCTGTGCAGCCGTCACAACCATGGCTTCACCTTGCCCTTTTCCAAATACAACGTCACCACAAGCAAAGACTTTAGGGTTTGAGGTTTGGAATGTATCTTGATCAATTAGTACGACTCCACCATCTTGCTTTAATTCAAACTGATTAATTAAAGATAAGTAACGCTCTTGCCCAATTGCTTTAATAACAGCATCCACTTTAATTAAGAACTCTGACCCTTCTATTGGTACAGGCTTTTTACGTCCATCACCTTCCGATTCTTTTAGTTCCATTTTGATACATTCAATACCTGTTACTTCATTTTTGTCATTTCCAACAATTCTCACAGGTGCTGTTAACCATCGAAACTCTACACCGTCTTGCTTGGCAAATTCATATTCAAAATCATAGGCTGTCATTTCAGCACTCGTTCTACGGTATAGAATTTTTACATTTTTTGCCCCTAATCGTATGGAACATGTTGCTCCATCAATCGCTGTATTTCCTGCACCAACAACCGCTACTTTTTTCCCCACAAACTCTGTAGTCAACGCTTCTGATTTTGTTTGCTTCACAAAGTCAATTGCATCATAAACTCCCTTTAGGTGCTCTCCTTCAATACCTAAATTTGGAACTTTACTCATTCCAATAGCAAGAACGACTGCATCATAGTTCTCTAAAAGTTCACTCGGCATCACGTCTTCACCAACACGCATGTTTGTTTTAATTTCAACGTCTAGGGCTTTTACCTGCTGTACCTCCCAAAAAGAAATAGCTTGAGGGAGTCGAAACGATACAATTCCATAGGTATTTAACCCTCCTGCTTCTTTTTCTGCTTCAAAGATTGTCACAGCATATCCAAACCGAGCTAGTTCTCTGGCAGCTGAAAGCCCAGCGGGTCCTCCGCCTACAATAGCAACCCGCTTTCCGTTTGGCTTACCTTTTGTAAATAACACCTGTTCATTTTGAATAGCCCAGTCAGTAGCATAACGCTGAAGATCACCAATCATAATAGGTTTAGTCGAATGATTTAATACACATGCCCCTTCACAAAGCTCTTCTGTTGGACAAACCCTCGCACAGCTCGCTCCAACAGGATTCGATGTCATAATCGTTTGAGCGGACCCCTTTAAATTTCCAGATGCAATTTTTTTAATAAACGTTGGTATATCAATGCCCGTTGGACAAGCTTGAATACAAGGAGCATCGTAACAGTACAAACATCGATTAGCTTCTTCAATAGCTTCTTGATTTGGCAAGCCTTTTTCAACTTCACTAAAGTTCTCTACAATTGCTTGAAGCATCGGCTGAGCTGAAGATTTCATAAATCCATCCCCCTTCTAAATTGCTTTATATCGATTATACTTGAAAGCGCTTACATATTTTTTTATTAACTTTCCCCCGATTGGTTTCACTCCTTTGTGTTGAGGTTTTAAGCTTATAATCCATTTTACTGAAGAAACGTGCTGTTTACATTATACAAAGTGTCAAAAAATTCAAACTTTATATTAGCCGATATGTAAAAAGCTTGAGCGACAAGACCCAAGCTTTTTACAATGTGATTATTATCATTTTGCTACTTCTTTGATAATCGATACAACCAGCTCTGATGTTTTTACAAGTTCTTCAACTGGAATTTTTTCACTTGTGGTATGAATATCTTCATAGCCTACAGCTAAGTTTACAGTTGGAATATCAAAACCTGCAATGACGTTTGCATCGCTGCCACCGCCGCTTTGTAGCAAGCGTGAAGGACGACCGATATTGGCAACCGCTTTTTTTGCTACTTCTACAACATGGTCTCCATCGCTAAATTTAAAGCCAGGATACATCACTTTAATATCTACTTCAGCTCTTCCTCCCATGTCACTTGCTGCAGATTCAAATGCTTCCTTCATTTTTGCCACTTGCGCTTCCATTTTTTCAGGAACCAATGAACGAGCTTCTGCTAAGATCGATACGTAGTCGCACACAATATTCGTTTGCGTTCCACCTTCAAAGCGACCAATATTCGCCGTTGTTTCTTCATCAATACGCCCTAGAGGCATACGTGAAATCGCTTTTGAGGCAATGGTAATTGCCGATACTCCACGCTCAGGTGCTACACCAGCGTGAGCTGTTTTTCCATAAATATCTGCTTTGACTTTTGCTTGCGTTGGAGCAGCAACAATAATATCGCCCACTTTTCCATCGCTATCAAGCGCATAGCCAAATTTTGCCGTTACAAGCTTTGGATCTAATGCTTTCGCTCCAACTAATCCAGATTCCTCTCCAACTGTGATGACAAACTCAATGGTACCGTGCTCAACATTTTGCTCTTTTAGCACTTGAATAGCTTCTAGCATCGCTGCCAATCCAGCCTTATCATCAGCTCCTAGAATCGTTGTTCCATCGCTTTTAATATAACCGTCTTCAATAGATGGCTTAATGCCTTTTCCAGGAACAACCGTATCCATATGAGAAGTAAAATAAATGGTATCTACTCCTTCTTTTGTTCCTGGAAGAGTACAAATTAAATTACCTGCACCATGTCCAGTTTCAGCTGTTGTATCATCTTCAACAACTTTTACTCCTAAAGCCGTGAATTTTTCCGTTAATACTTTTGCAATCTCGGCTTCATACTTTGTTTCTGAATCAACTTGTATAAGTTCTAAAAATAGATCAACTAGACGTCGCTCATTAACCATAATATGTAATCCCTCCAAAATTAACCTACAATGGTATGTTACCATGTTTTCGCTGTGGACGCTCTTCCTTTTTATTGTGCAACATTTCGAGTGCTTGTATTAATTTTATTCTTGTATCTCTTGGATCAATCACATCATCTACCATACCCCCCCTCGCCGCAACGTATGGATTAGCAAACTTATCGCGATACTGCTCAATTTTTTCAGCTCGAACTTCTTCGGGAGCATCACTACTTTGGATTTCGTTCGCAAAAATAATATTGGCAGCTCCTTGAGGACCCATAACGGCAATTTCAGCGTTTGGCCAAGCATATACCATATCTGCACCAATTGATTTACTATTTAGCGCAACATAAGCTCCACCGTAGGCTTTTCGTAAAATCACCGTAATTTTCGGAACAGTTGCCTCAGAATAGGCATATAAAATTTTAGCACCGTGACGAATGATACCGCCATGTTCTTGCTTAATACCAGGAAAGAATCCTGTTACATCTTCAAACGTAATGAGTGGAATATGAAAAGAGTCACAAAACCTTATAAAACGTGCAGCTTTGTCTGAGGAGTTAATATCTAAGCTGCCAGCCATAAACTTTGGTTGATTACAAACCAGCCCGACCACGTTTCCATTCAAGCGAGCTAAGCCGACTACAATGTTTTTAGCAAAATCTTTTTGTACTTCTAAAAATGTTCCTTCGTCTACGACGTGGTCAATAACATGGCGAACATCATATGGTCTGACAGCATCAAAAGGCACAACATCCAATAATTCTGGGCGGTCATTGCTTTGATCATTATAAGGGACACTCGGTGGCTTTTCAGCATTAGATAAAGGCAAGTAGCTTAGTAAGAGGCGAACCTGCTCAAGCACTTCTTCTTCTGAACTTGCGCTAAAATGAGCATTTCCACTAATTTCATTATGAACAGCAGCTCCACCCAAATTTTCTGCTGTGATTGTTTCACCCGTTACTGTCTCAATCACTTTCGGTCCTGTAATAAACATTTGGCTCGTCTTTTCCACCATAAATACAAAATCAGTGATGGCTGGTGAGTATACTGCACCACCTGCACATGGTCCCATAATCACGGAGATTTGAGGGATGACTCCTGAATAAATGGCGTTTCGATAAAAAATTTGACCGTATCCGTCTAACGACATCACGCCTTCTTGAATTCGCGCTCCACCCGAGTCATTTAATCCAATAAAAGGAACACCAGTTTTCGCTGCTAGGTCCATTACATTGACGATTTTTTTGGCATGCATTTCTCCAAGCGCACCGCCAAACACCGTGAAATCTTGAGAAAACAAATAAATGCCTCGTCCATTCACTTTACCGTACCCAGTGACAACACCGTCTCCAGGACCTGCTTGTGTATTCATATTAAAGTCCAGACAGCGGTGTTCTATAAAAGGCTGAACTTCAACAAATGTTCCTTCATCAACCAATAAGTCAATGCGTTCTCTAGCCGTTAGTTTTCCTTTGAAATGTTGCTTTTCAATTTTTTGATCTCCGCCCCCTTGTTCAATTTTGCGGCGCTTGTCGTATAGCTCATTTAGTTTTTCATAAATATCAACCATGTGCTATTCCTCCTCTGTTGGTTTCTTTTCACAAAGTTCATACAAAACCCCTGCGGTGGACGACGGGTGTAAAAAAGCAATGGAAGCACCACCAGCTCCTAATCTTGGCTCATGATCAATCATTTTAATTCCACGTTCTTTCAGCTCTTGAATGCGATCTTCAATGCTTCCAACACCAAAGGCAATGTGGTGTATACCCTCTCCACGTTTTTGAAGAAATTTAGCGACTGGACTGCTATTATTTAAAGGTTCAAGAAGTTCGATTTTCGAATCACCGCATTGAAAAAAAGCTACCTTTACACCTTGATTTTCTACTTTTTCTATCCCTAAACATAGTAAGCCAAGCTGCCTCTCATAAAATGCTTTGATGTTATCAATAGAGTGAACAGCGATGCCAATATGATCAATTTTATTCATATTCCCACCCCCTAAAAAAGCGTTTTCATTTAGACATATTCTTGAATGAATCTTCATTCTCCTTCTTAAAACGAAAGCGAATAAAGAAGTTGCTTGTCCCATTTCCCTGCTACATGTAAAATAGAAAAAAAGGTTGTGAGAGGAGCTACTCTTTTATGTCGAATAAAAAATGGCAAAAAATTGTGGTCTATTTAATGCTGGGAACGATGATAATCACAACTGTTCTTGCTGGCATTACAATGTGGCTATAATAAAAGGTAGGTGATGAATCACCTACCTTTTATTGCACTACTATTCCTTTTTCCTTCGCTAGATCTTCAAAGGATTTTCCACTGGTCACAATCCATACTTTTGTTCCAAGAGGAACCTTTTCATAAAGCTCAACAACGCGTTCATTTCGAAGCCTTATGCACCCATTAGAAACATACTTGCCGATAGAGTTTGGCTGGTTTGTACCATGAATTCCATAAATTCGCCCATCTGTGTCTTTTGCATCAAATCCAATCCACCTCAACCCAAGTGGATTAGTAGGGTCTCCCCCTTCTATCTTATCTTTTCGATAATAAGGGTTTGCTGCTTTAACTGTGATAGTGAACTCGCCTTCTGGTGTTAAATCTTTTGTTCTTCCCGAACCCACTTTAATAACATTCTCTACCTTGCCGTGTTCAATATATGCTAATTCATTTGTCTGTTTATTTACAATAATAAAAGGGTCAGCTGGTAAAGGATTTGCTCCCAGCGGCCAAATTGGTGATACAAGTACTAAAATAAGAAACATGACGTGCATACAATTCAACCCCTTACGCTTTTTCTTATTGTTCGTAAGGGGTTGCTACAACATGCATATTGTTTACGTAATTTTTAAGCTTTGTTTAATAATTAAATATTGCTCTATTTCCTTTACAAAGTGTAACAGATCTGCTCGTGCTTCGAATTCTTCACGAGACTTAGGTAGCTCCATGCATTGAAAAGATTCCTTGAGCTGCTCCAGCTTTAATAAAAAAAGCTTTGCTGTGTTACCCGGATGAATAGAAAAGCTTAATTCTTCAATAAAATCAGCAATCATATATCTTTGTTCAACCACAAGGTCAATTGATGTAAGAAGAGGAAGAGTACGTTCTAGAATTTCTAATTGTTTTTCACGAATTTTAAAGTATCGATAATAATAATTTTCTGAACGTACAAAATGGTTTTCAACATCACGGAAAGCTAGACTTTTAGCTTTTTCTAAGAGCACTGCTGTATCGGCAATTTCTTTGCCAGACCAAGTGCTTTCGTTTCTTCTTAAATAAAGCGCCATTTCTTTAAGAATGATATGAAAATTCTCTTCAATGTCCTGCTGATACTGACGAAGCTCTTTGTCTAAGCTTGGCATGTATAAATTCACAAGAAGCGCTACGCCAATACCAACCACAATGAGCCCTAATTCATTGAAAACAATTTGCCACGTCATATTTTCAAGAGAGTAAATGTGCAGTAAAATAACTGAACTTGTTACAATTCCTCCGTTGACCTTTAAAATAACGGTTAACGGAATAAAAAATAGCAGCATCAATCCGATGACCGCTGGATGATAAGCAATTCCTTCAAAGAAAATAAATGAAAATAAAATTGAAATCGAACAAGCTACAAAGCGATCAAACGCACTTTGCAACGATTTTTTCTGTGAATTTTGTATACATAAGATTGTAATAATTCCTGCTGATGGGAAAAACTCAAGGCCGATGAGCTGTGCAATGCTAATTGCGAGTGCAGTACCTACGGCTGTTTTAAAGGTTCGATAACCAATTTTATACTTCATATCGTCAAAGCTCCTAAACAGTTCCTTTTTTATAAGTTATTCATAACACTATTATTTATTAACATGTTTCATTCAATTACGCAATGCTTCTCGCTATTTATAAATTAAAAAAAGAGTTTGGGACATAACAAAATGATTGCTTCTAAAAGACGAACACGAGCTGTTCCCATCTCTTTCATTTGTCTCAACACGTTTGTTCCATTGCGCTACGGTCACTCGCTTTCCGCGGGGAGGAACCTGAGCTTCCTCGCTGCGCTGCGGGATTTCATGTTTCCCTCTCTTTCCCGCAGGAGTCGAGTGTCCTACGCTCCATTCACCCTGTTTCCAACATTGTTTTCACAATCAACAAAAAACCTGAACGATTAAAAGTTATGAACTCTCAATCATTCAGGTATAGTAGAGGCTGAACTACTTATATCTCAGTCTCTTTTTGATTATTATAAGATTTTTTCAAGAAAATCCTTCGCACGCTTACTTTTAGGTGCTGTAAAAAACTCAGCCGGAGGTGAATCTTCCACTAGGCGGCCACCATCTAAGAATAAAACACGATCTGCTACTTCGCGCGCAAAGCCCATTTCATGCGTAACGATAACCATTGTCATACCCGTTTCAGTTAGTGATTTCATTACATCTAATACTTCTTTTACCATCTCTGGGTCTAAAGCAGATGTTGGTTCATCAAAAAGCATAATTTCTGGTTCCATCGCAAGAGCACGAGCAATAGCAACACGCTGCTTTTGACCTCCTGAAAGTCGACTTGGATACTCGTTTGCTTTTTCAGCTAGTCCGACTTTAGTTAGTAGTTCCATTCCTTTGCTCTTCGCCTCTTCTTTTGAGATTCCTTTAACTGTAGTAGGCGCGTATGTTAAGTTTTCAAGCACCGTCATATGAGGAAACAGATGAAAGTGCTGAAATACCATCCCGACATTTTGTCGCACGTTCATAATATTTGTCTTCGCATTTGTAATTTCTTGATCAGCTATTGTAATGGCTCCACTAGTTGGCTGTTCAAGTAAATTCATACAGCGCAAAAACGTTGATTTCCCGGAACCTGATGGACCGATTACAGCGACTACTTCTTTTTCTTTAATAACTGTTGAAATGCCTTTTAGAACTTCATTTTGGCCAAAGGACTTGTGTAAGTTTTCAATTTTAATCACCTTTTCTCATTCTCCTCTCGATCACTTTACCAAGGAGCGTTAAGCCCATTACCATGATGTAATAAATTAATCCTGCAAATAACAGAGGTTCAAAATACGCAAACTTTTCTCCTCCAACGATATATGCACGTCTCATAATATCAAGCGCACCGATAACCGTTACAAGTGCTGATTCTTTCGTAAGCGTAATAAACTCATTCATTAAAGCTGGTAAAATGTTTTTTAAAGCTTGAGGCATAATGACTTGGCCCATCATTTTACGATATGGAATTCCTAAAGCAAGAGCAGCTTCACGTTGTCCTTTATCGACTGCTAAAATACCAGCACGAATAATTTCAGAGATATATGCAGCTGAGTTTAATCCGAATGCAGCAACTGCAGCAGGAAATGGCGCAATATCAAAACCTAAAATTTGTGGTAACCCAAAATAAATAAGCAATAACTGCAGTACGAGCGGCGTACCACGAAAGATTGATGTATAAAGATCAGCTAACCAAATGAGCGGTTTTGAACGACTAATTTTAAATAGAGATAAGATTGTCCCTAGTACAAAACCGACAATGGCTGAAGCTAAAACTATTTGAATCGTCACTCCTATCCCTTTTAAAATATAAGGGATTGAAGGCACGATTTGTGAAAAGTCCAAATTCATGCCTGTTTTCCTTCCTCTCCGTTCATTGTCTCTTATTCTTTACTATCAAACCATTTAACGATTAGCTCTTCTAGCTCTCCGCTTTCTTTCATTTCTTGTAGTTCTTTATTAAACTCATCCGTTAGCTTGCTGTCTTTAGGAAATGCAATGGCAGAACCTTTGTTAGAGTCTTCTCTTCCTGTTTCTACAAGTTGTAACGTATCATCTTTTGCTACATAGCCTTTTGCTACTGTATCCTCAATGATTGCTACATCAATACGATTTGACTTCATTTCTTGAATCAATTGTGGAATACGATCGCGACTTTCAATTTTAATGTCTACTTCTTCTGATAATGTTTTTGCTTCATCTTCTTGAATAGATGCTGTTTGAACACCTACTGTTTTTCCGTTCAGCTCTTCAATGCTATTAATCGGCTCGTCCTTTTTAGATACAAGTACATTTTTCGCCTCGTAATATACATCAGAGAAGTCTATGTTCTTTTTACGCTCTTCCGTCGGCGTCATTCCTGCTAAAACAAAGTCCACTTTTTTAGACTGTAAAGATGGAATTAAGCTACCGAACTC
The DNA here is from genome assembly GCF_001457055.1 of Priestia veravalensis. Taxonomy (NCBI): domain Bacteria; kingdom Bacillati; phylum Bacillota; class Bacilli; order Caryophanales; family Bacillaceae; genus Priestia; species Priestia veravalensis. The sequence goes on from NZ_KQ758627.1 coordinate 384,161, forward strand.
CATATCGACAACTTGTACTTCATAACCTAGCTCTTTACCAATTGCTTTTGCTAAATCAATATCGAAACCGACCGGCTCGCTGTCACCTTTTGCTGTATCAATATACTCAAACGGTGGATAATCAGCTGAAGTTCCCATTTTTAAAACTTTTGCATCCTCACTGCCTCCGCCTCCATTTGAAGCACCTTCACCAGCACCACAAGCAGCTAATGCTCCCGCTGTTAACAACCCTATAACTGTTACTGATAGCCATTTTTTCATTTTCATGTCACGTTTCCCCCAATTTTAATATTTTCTTAAAATTAATAATATTATGAAATAAGTTTTTCCTTATTGCAAGTCATTGTAAAAAAATAAATATATATTCATGTAACTGTATTTTAACACGTATTTATATTTATGCAACACTTTTTTTAAATATAGATTTAACTATATGAAAATACCTATCCACCATTTTCCATAACCATGTGAATCATGTATAAAAAATTGATATTACAAATATTTTCACCAAAAATAAAAGAGTTTGGGACATAACAAAATGATTGCTTCTAAGAGACGAACACTAGCTGTTCCCATCTCTTTGGTTTGTCTCAACACGTTCGTTCCATTGCGCTACGGCCACTCGCTTTCCGCGGGGAGGAACCTGAGCTTCCTCGCTGCGCTGCGGGATCTCATGTTTCCCTCTCTTTCCCGCAGGAGTCGAGTGTCCTACGCTCCATTCCACCCTGTTTCCAACATTGTTTTCACAATCAACAAAAAACCTGAACGATTAAAAGTTATGAACTCTCAATCGTTCAGGTATAGTAAGGACTGAACTACTTATGT